>JAZUFV010000218.1:0-9196 GCA_045640845.1 Lachnospiraceae bacterium | reverse complement strand
CAGAAAATGTCGCTTACATGTTTGAAACATTAAAAGTCTTAAAGTGCTTAAGGATTTAAGCCCTTGGCGGAAAAATGCTATACTGAAATAAATTATATGACTGTTCAGGCAAGAATAATCTGTTCTGAAAAAACACTGGGAGAAAAACATGACCGGAATTTTCAACCACTTGAAAAAAGCAGCAGTAACTATTTTCGCGACAATTATTTTCATAAGCAGCTTCAGCATGCCTGTGAATGTTTTTGGCGGGGATGAAATATCAATCACGTTTATATACGGAGGGGCAGCCTATACGCAGCAGATGACCGCGGAAATCGGCGGGCAGATCACTGCGGAGATGCTTGATGAAATGTCGGCCGCATGCCCTGATCCGATGCATGTGGTTGCAGGGTGGTATACGGACCCTGACTTCACACATCAATGGGATTGTGATGCTGATACCGTTACGGAAGACCTTACTTTTTACGGCGCCATGGACTATTCCACGCTGGGAGTCTTGTCTTTAGGTGACGGAAACTATTACAAGAATGGCGATTTTTATTACGGCTACAAGATAGATGCTGGAAGCAGGGCAATCGTTTCTGAACCGAGTGGCGTTTGTGAGTATCCCGGTCCGGTTGAAAGACAGCTTTCGGAATCGGGCATGGAAGTCTACAAGGCACCTATCAAAAATACCACTGGTGCATATGTAAAATTCTATATAGAAAACGAAGAAATCGTTAAACTCTATTATTTCTGGGAAAAGGGAGATAGTAACGGTTACTATACGAAGTGCTGGTATGTGAAATATGATGCAAACGGCGCTCCGCCGATTGCAAAGTACTCGGGATATCTGGTGCATGACGGAGAAAAGGCAGTAAGACCGCCGCAAGAAGGAATCCCTTCCAGGCAGGGTTATAAATTCATAGACTGGTATACACAAAAAGCAGATGGAGAAAAATATGATTTTTCCTCTGTGGTACATAGTTCTTTTTCAATCTATGCACACTGGCAGTCCAGGGTGGATTATGATTATAACTATTCTGTTGATGGTAAACCTGTAGGCATAAAATACACAGAGTGGATCGATGAAACCAAGACAGCATCTTATCCGGATGTTTCCAGGACGGGATACACCTTTACCGGCTGGTATCTTGATGCAGAATGCAGAACACCGGCCGATAAGTCTGCTCCTATTGCCGGAGAAACTGTTTTTTATGCCGGATGGAAAGCAAACGAATGCAAGGTTTCTTTTGAAATGCAGGGTCATGGAAAACAAAAAGAACAGATCACTGCAGCTTATGATTCGCTGATAGCTTCTTTTTCCACTCCTGATGACGGCCTTTATGTTTTAGAAGGATGGTATAAAGAAAAAGAATGCAAAAACAGATGGGATTTCGATGGTGATATCGTGAAGGGGGATATGACCCTTTATGCCAAATGGTATGATCCATGCACAGTATCTTTTGTCTTTCCAAATGGAAAAACTGAAGAAAAAACAATAAAACACGGCGGGTCTTTAACAGCGCCTTCAGCACCTGAAGACTGGTATACGATCGGCGGATGGTATAAAGATTCCGGTTTAAGCCAGGAATGGGATTTCCAACGGGATTGTGTTGAGCGCGATATGACGCTTTACGCGCTTGTTTATCCGGACTGTCAGGTGGAGTTCAATATGAACGGTCACGGCGTTGCTCCGGATTCGCAGACGGTGAAATTTGGCGAAAAAGTAAAAAAGCCTGAGGATCCGGCCGATGAAGAACTGGCTTTGTTTAAAGGCTGGTACAAGGACGCTGCCTGCACGCAGGAATGGAATTTTGATACGGACACTGCACCTGCATCCAATCTTACGATCTATGCAGGATGGACTGAATTAACTTATGTTGTGCTTGACCCGCAAAACGGAGACGGTGCTGATTTCATTTTAGAAACAATCGGAAAACCGATTTCCGGCATTATTCCGAAATATACATACGGCAGCAAATATCTTGTCGGCTGGTTCAGCGACAGAGAATATAAGAATCATTTTGAAGTAAAGACAGACCCTGTTACCGAAAATCTGACTCTGTTTGCCAAATGGGCCGATCCGTGCAAAGTGATTTTTGATTATGGCGGCGGTGTTACAGAGGAGAGAAGTTTTGGCATCGGAGAATCCATCTGGCAGGCTGATCTGGATGATATGTCGCAGCTTCATAAAGATGCCGAAGGTTATAAAAAGATTTATGGCTGGTGCAAGGATGCCGCTCTTAAAGAAAAATGGATGCCGGGCACAGATGAAGCTGCCGAAGGGATGATCCTTTATGCCGACTGGGGATACACACGCAAAGGGATTTTTCATATTGGTGACGGTCAGAGTTTTAAATGCAAAAGCTATGATGATGGCGGTTTGAGAATAAATGCTGAAGGAGAACTGCTGTCCTCGTTATTAGGCGGTATAGGCTATAGTGTAGGGGAAGTTCAAAGGACCGGCGATGTGTATAAGGCATATCTGAATGGGACAGACAGTACCTATGCCGAATTTACGGTAAAAGATGACAAGGTTACGAATTTATATTTCTACTATACAAAAGGAAACCGCAATGGGAATTATACGCCGTGCTGGTATGTTGAATTTAATGCAAACGGCGGAGGTACAGGTTTTGCAGCATATAACGGATGTTTGGTATACGACGGCGAAAAGGCAAGTCCTCCTAAGAACAATCCTGTATGGGATGATCATACATTTGAATATTTCTGTTCAGATCAGGCGTGCACCACTAAGTACAACTGGAACACTGCAGTTCACGGTGATTTTACGATCTATGCAAAATATCAGGGCGAAATGACCGTGAAATTTGATATGCAGGGTCATGGCACGGCGCCTGACCCGATAAAAGTTCAGTCAGGCGGTACAATCAAACTTCCATCCGCACCGACGGCAGATGATTACCATTTTCTGGGTTGGTATTCTGATAAGGAATGCACAAAATTATGGGATGAAAATACGCAGGTTCTTGCAAACACAACGATATATGCAGGCTGGAGCTACCATATTCTGACCATCACGTATGATGCAAACGGCCACGGCACAGCGCCTGACCCGGCTGATACTGAATATGGAATGCTCATTACAGAGCCGGAAGCACCGGATGACAAGCTGTATACATTTGACGGCTGGTACAGGGAAGCTGCCTGCAAAAATGCGTGGGATTTCAGTACAGACACAGCAGAGCGTAATCTTACGCTTTATGCAAAGTGGCTGGATCCATGCACCGTAAAGTTTGAAGTCAGAGGTGAAGAGGCATACGATGCGGCTGCTGTAAAAATAGGTTCCACTGTTTCCGAGCCGGAAGAAGGTTCGGGTGGTGTAGACAGCTGGTACACGATCGAAGGCTGGTACAGGGAAAAAAGCTTCACAACGCGATGGGATTTTGCAAATGACAAAGTCACCTCTGATATGACTTTGTACGGATTGGCACGCTCATATTGTCAGGTAAAATATGACATGCAGGGCCACGGAACCGCGCCGCATGACGAGTTCCTTCCGTATAACAGCAAGATTGAAAAGCCTGAGGATCCTGAAGCAGGGGATGGAGAACTGTTCCGTTTTGACGGATGGTATAAAGACAGCGGTTTTAAAGAAGCATGGAATTTTGCAAAAGACAGAGTTCCTGAAGATGAACTGACCCTCTACGCAAAATGGGTTGAACAGACCTTTGTGAGCCTGAATCCGGGCGGAGGTTTTTCTCCGGAAGCTTTTCTTGCGGATATGGGAGTGCCTTTAGACAGCGCAGTCTATTCATCTTATACGAAAGAATATGAGTTTATCGAAGGCTGGTATACAGACGAAGGGCTGACGCAATATTTTGACATAAAAAAAGAAGCTGTCACAGAAAACCTGTCGCTTTTTGCAAGATGGGCGGGAAAAAGCACGGTTATGTTTGATTTCAGGCGTGACGGCATAAAAGTACAGACCTTTGCAGAAGCAGATAAGCCGATCCGGCAGCAGACTTTTGATGAAATGAATACAATGCTGTCTGATGATGGAAGATATACTTTGCTCGGCTGGTACAAGGATGCGGACTGCACGCAGGCGTGGGATGCGTCAGCAGATAAGGCTTATGACGGCCTTGTGCTTTACGCGGACTGGGCATATACAACAAAGGGACTCATTGATCTGTCCAAAAGCCATTATTTTGCGTCTGAGGGTTATGTATTAATGTTCAGACTCGATAATAACAAAATGTATTACGGACCGTTCTCGTTTGTCGAAAAACTTGGTGAAGCGCAGAAAATTTCTGAAAACGAGTACAGAATATTTGTTAACGGCAGTGAAGCTCAGATACTGACTTACTACCTCGAGGACGGAAAGATTTCATACCTTCACTACAAATATGGAAATTCGTGGGAATATGATGTGTATGAGTGCTGGTGCGTTTTCTTTGACTGGAATGGCGGCGGCGGTTATGCACAGGATGAGGGCTGTCTTGTTTTTGACGGAGAAACGGCAAGGAAACCGGGAGGTTATCCGACCTGGGCCGATCATGAATTTGAGTATTACTGTATAGATCAGGCCTGCACCACTGAATATGACTGGGATACACCTGTACACGAGAATTTTTCAATATATGCAAAGTGGAACGGCATGCTGACAGTGACATTCGACACAAATGGCTATGGCATTGCACCGGATCCGATAAAAGTACAGTCCGGCAGTACGATCAGACTTCCTGAAAATCCTTTTGAAAAAGGATACGTTTTCACAGGATGGTACAGGGACGCAGGATGCACAAAGAAATTTGACAGCAGTGAGCCGATTTATGCAAATACAACTCTATATGCCGGATGGGAAAAATTCGGCTTAAGCAGCATTTCGGTAAGTACTGCCCCTGTCAGGACATTATATTTTGAGGGAGAGTCTTTCGACCCTGCAGGTATGGTGGTAACAGCCTCATATAACGACGGTTCTTCAAAAACTGTTGAGAGCTATGAGTATTCACCTGACGGAGTGCTTACAAAAGAAAACCGGAAAATAGAAATAAGTTATACGGAGCTCGGCACAACAAAAAGCTGTGAGCAGGTTGTGGAAGTTAAGCCGGTAGGACCGTATAAGGTGACATTTGATACAAATGGCCACGGAACAGCGCCGGAAGAACAGAACATTACATATCCGGACAGAGCTAAGGAACCGGAAGCCTTAAGTGAAGAAGGCTATATTTTCAATGGTTGGTTTACTGACAAAAGCTGCACAGAGAAATTTGATTTCAGTACGCCGTTAACTGCAGACATCACGCTATATGCAGGGTGGAAGGCCGGACAGTATACCGTAACCTTTGATGCAAACGGCCACGGGCGTGCACCGTCTGATCAGGTTATCACATTCCCGGGAAAGGTTTCAAAACCGGATGACCCGAGCGCAGAAGGCTTTGAGTTTAAGGGATGGTATACAGATGCTGACTGTACCGTTGAATATGACTTTAACCAAAGCGTCAGCAAGAGCTTCACATTATATGCTCTCTGGGATATATACAGGGAATATACTATCAGCTTCGGCACATGGGGACAGGAAATACCTGAGCCGGTTATGACGGTCAGCCACAAGCTGGAAGCACTTCCTGCTGTAAACACACCTGATGGCTTAAGCTTTGTTCAGTGGCTGGATTCAGACGATGTTCCGGTGACAACTGACAAAGTCTATACGGAAGATACCATGCTCTATGCAGAGTATTCCATTGATAAAGCTGCGGTTACAATCACCCCTCCGTCTGTTGGAGAGGAGTTCGACATGGAACCTGTTTATTCGGGACAGGCATCAGGTCTTGACCGCACACCTGTGGAATGGTTTGTTCTGAATGACGGAGAATTTGTCCCGGTTGAAAGTACAGCCACGGACCTTGGCTGCACATATAAAGTAACCATAAAAGCACATTCGGTAAATTATTATCATTTTAATAAAAACCTGAAGGTGGATTTCAACGGTGAAGATGTCGTGCCTGAAATCTCGCCATATTACGTGCAGGACCTTCTGCAGGTATCATATGTTTTTGATGCACTTCCGGATCATATTTGCGAGGGCATGCTTGTTGAGAAAGACAAGACCTGTAGCGAAGACGGTGTGAAAGCCCATTACGAGTGTACATTCGAAGGCTGCGGAAAGTGGTTTGAAGATGAAGACTGCACGAAAGAAATCCCTGAGGATGAAAAGGCCGGATATGTGATTCCTGCAGCTCATACCTGGGAGGCGGAATATACAACGGATAAGGAAGCAGACTGTACAGAGGAAGGCATGCGGTCAATTCACTGCAGTAAATGTGACGCAGTAAAAGATGAATGCGTAATTCCTAAGCTGATGCATGCTGAGACTGACTGGAAGAGTGATGAGGACGGCCACTGGACAACCTGTGAAGTCTGCAATTCTGTTGTCAGCAAAAAAGCAGGACATGAAGATTCGGATGAAGACGGAAAATGCGATGTCTGCGGATACATTACGGGTGCGCCGAAACCTGTAGTATATAAGATCATCGAAGGAGCAGAATCAAAATGGGCCAGAGAGAGCAGCGAAGGTCTCCGCTTCCGTTCTGATGCACCGTATGATAAATTCTTCAGTGTTGAAGTCGATGGTACAGTGGTTCCGGAAGAAAATTATAATGTTTCGGAAGGCTCAACAATTGTTGACTTCAGGACCGTATTCCTGAATAGCCTCGCGCTCGGAAGACACTCACTTACAATCGTTTCTACGGACGGCAGCGCATCGACAAATTTCACGATTTATAAGGAAGGCGCCGTACCTACAGGCGATGCAGAAAATGCAGGATTTTTCCTGGTCATGGTGCTTCTGTGTATAGCCTGTGTATCAGCTGCAGCCTTTCGGAAAGCAAAGAACAGGTAGAATTTTTCATATACAATAATTTGTATTACGTAATACGGTCAAAACGCCATATATAGTGGTTTTTTGGCCGTATTTTGTTGACTAAAAAATGCCGTTTTGCTATTATAATATGAAAACTTGTGCCGAAACGGAGAAAGATATGATCATCGTTTATGTTACAGCAGACAAAAACTGGGGAATAGGCAAAGTGGGAAGGCAGATCACCGCCATACCGGAGGATGTCAGGTATATCCGATCAGCCACGGCAGGCCAGAACGTGATAATGGGAAGAAAGACATTTGAAACCATTCCCGTAAGCCAGCTCCCGCAGAACAGGAATAATATTGTGCTTTCAAGAAATGCCGCTTATAAGGCGCAGGGAGCCGTTGTATGTTCGTCTGTGGAGGAAGCACTGAAACTGGCAGAGGCAAACGGAGGCGATACCTATATTCTGGGCGGAGCTGAGGTCTTTGCTGAAACACTTGAATTTGCAGATGAGGTGCAGGTGACCCATATTGATTATGCTTACGATGTGGATGCGCGTTTCCCTGATCTTGACAAGCTTCCGGAATGGGTGCTCATGTCGGAATCTGAGGAAATGACTCATTTTGACACAATATATCATTTAAAAAAATATTCCAGAAGAGAGGATTACAGGGGATAAAATGTTAGACGGAAAGAAAGTATTATTCAGCGGAATGCAGGCAACCAACGTTCTTACAATAGGCAACTATCTTGGAGCTCTTAAGAACTGGGTAACATTAAGTGATGAGTATGAGTGCTTTTACAGCGTTGTTGATCTCCATTCCATCACGGTACGTCAGGATCCGGCGGTTCTGAGAAAGAGAGCAAGAGACCTGCTCATGATATATATTGCAGCAGGCATAGATCCTGAAAAGAACTGCATTTATTATCAGAGCCATGTTTCAGGCCATGCTGAACTCAGCTGGATACTGAACTGCTTTACTTATATGGGCGAACTTTCAAGAATGACCCAGTTCAAGGATAAATCTGCCAAGCATGCAGATAACATCAATGCAGGTCTTTTCACATATCCTGTGCTTATGGCAGCTGATATCCTTCTTTACCAGACAGATGTTGTTCCTGTTGGCGTTGACCAGATGCAGCATCTTGAGCTTACACGTGACATTGCCGAAAGATTCAACAGTATCTACGGTGATGTATTTACCATCCCGGAAGCCTATATCGGAAAGGCAGGCGCCAAGATCATGTCTCTTCAGGATCCGACAAAGAAGATGTCCAAATCTGACGAAAATCCTAATGCAAGCGTTTATCTTATGGATGACAGGGACACCATTATCCGCAAGTTCAAACGCGCAGTGACCGATTCCGACAACCGTATAATCGTTGCAGACGACAAGCCGGGAATCAGCAATCTTATTGATATTTACTGTGCCTGCACCGGCAAGAGCCAGGAAGAGACAGAGAAAGAATTTGACGGCCTCGGATACGGCGATTTCAAGCTGGCTGTCGGCGAGACTGTTGCAGATACCCTCGCACCGCTTCAGAAACGCTACGGCGAGCTTTCAAGCGACAAAGCATATATTGACGGTATTATAAAGGCTAATGCCGAGAAAGCTTCTTATTTCGCAAATAAAACGCTCAGGAAGGTTCAGAAGAAAGTGGGCTTCCCTGAAAAAATCAGATAACGAAAGAGTATTGTATGGCAGAAAACAATTATACAGGCAACAGTATAGAAATTCTGGAAGGTCTTGAACCGGTAAGGAAACGCCCGGGAATGTACATCGGCAGCGTATCCACCAAAGGCCTTAACCATCTGATCTATGAGATAGTTGACAACTCGGTGGATGAGCACCTTGCAGGTTACTGCTCGGAAATTTCTGTAACTCTTGAAGCGGACGGTTCAGTGACCATAAAGGACAACGGCCGCGGAATTCCTACGGATATCAACGAAAAAACCGGTCTTCCGGGTGTTGAGGTGGTATTTACAACCCTTCACGCCGGAGGAAAGTTCGGTGACGGAAACTATAAGATCTCGGGTGGTCTTCACGGAGTAGGCGCATCAGTCGTAAACGCTCTTTCCGAGTGGCTTGAAGTTAACGTATGCAGGGATGGAAAGACATATAACCAGCGCTATGAGCGCGGCAAGGTGATGTACCCGCTGAAAGAGACCGGAACCTGCAGAAAATCCAACACAGGAACGGAAGTCAGGTTCTATCCGGATAAAGAGATTTTTGAAAAGATATATTTCAGGGCAGATGCCATCCAGAGCAGGCTTCATGAAACGGCCTATCTCAATCCCGAACTTACCATAACTTTTAAAAACAAGCGCTTTGGTGAAGAAACAGAGGTTATCTATCATGAGCCTGAAGGAATTGTTGCTTACAT
>JAZUFV010000217.1:0-2467 GCA_045640845.1 Lachnospiraceae bacterium | reverse complement strand
ACATATGATATCGGCTTCCAGTCTCTTTCGGGAGCAATGGAACGCGGAACGGATCTGACATATTTCTGCTATGATAATGAAGCTTACATGAATACAGGTATCCAGCGTTCATCATCAACACCTCGTTTTGCAAGCGCAACAACAACGCCTTCAGGTGAATGCTCCACAGGAAAGACCCAGAATAAGAAGAACCTTACCGAAATCATGGCAGCGCACAATATCCCTTATGCTGCGCAGACAACATACATCGGAAACCTTAAGGATCTGCATGAAAAGGCCCGCAAGGCAATATACACGGAAGGCCCTGCCTTTGTAAACGTTATGTCACCTTGCCCGAGAGGCTGGCAGTATCCTACAGAAGATCTTGCACTCATCTGCAAGATGGCAGTGGAAACCTGTGTATGGCCTTTGTATGAGGTTATTGACGGCGAATGGCTTCTTAATTATGAGCCGAAGAAAAAACTCCCTGTTGAGGAATTTATGAAGCTTCAGGGCCGTTTCCGTCATTGCTTTAAGCCGGGAAATGAGTGGACCATTGAAGAAGCACAGAAATATGTCGATGAACAGTGGGAAAAACTTCTTGCAAAATGCAACAGATAATTCCTCTGAATTTAGAACTATTTGACAGATATTCATCGAAATATTATAATAAATTGATTTAAATAATCACCAGCACAATGAAAATTTAATAAAGGAGGTGTTCCTCGAATGAATACTACAATAATCTGTATTATTGTCGGAGCAGCAGCTTTCATCGTCGGGGCATTCATCTTCTGGTTCATATCAAAAGTCCACTATAAGGGTGTTTATGACAGAAAACTCGGCAGCGCTGAGGAAAGATCCAGAGCTATTATTGATGATGCGGTAAAGACAGCGGAAGCAAAGAAACGTGAAGCACTTATTGAGGTTAAGGAAGAGTCATTGAGAGCGAAGAATGAACTCGAAAAAGAGACCCGTGAGCGCAGAAACGAACTCCAGAAGTATGAAAAACGTGTTCTTCAGAAGGAAGAGGACGTTGAAAAGAAGAACGACAACATTGAGAGACTTCAGAAATCTCTTGATTCCAAACACGCAGCCATTGACAAGCAGAAGGAAGAACTGAGCGGAATCAAGGAAGAGCTCATCAGAGAACTTGAAAGAATCTCAGGACTTACCTCCGACCAGGCAAAGGAGCTTTTACTCAGCCGTGTTGAGGATGAAGTAAAAGCTGATACAGCCAAGATGGTTAAAGAACTTGAAACAAGGGCACGTGAAGAGGCTGATAACAAGGCAAAAGAACTTGTTGTCAATGCTATCCAGAGGACTGCAGTCGATCACATCGCCGAAGCTACCATCTCAGTTGTAAATCTGCCGAATGATGAAATGAAGGGCCGTATAATCGGACGTGAAGGAAGAAATATCAGGGCACTGGAGACAATGACCGGTGTTGACCTGATTATCGATGACACTCCTGAGGCTGTTATTTTATCAGGATTTGATCCGGTAAGGCGTGAAGTTGCAAGGATTGCCCTTGAAAAGCTTATCGTCGACGGAAGAATCCATCCTGCAAGAATAGAAGAAACTGTAGAAAAAGCACAGAAAGAAGTTGATAAGATCGTCAAGGAAGAAGGCGAGGCTGCTGTACTTGAAGTTGGTGTACACGGTCTGCATCCTGAACTTGTAAAACTTCTTGGAAAAATGAGATACAGAACCAGCTACGGACAGAATGCCCTTAAGCATTCAAAAGAAGTAGCTCTTCTTTCAGGAGTATTGGCCGGAGAATTAGGATGCGACGTAAGGCTCGCAAAGAGAGCAGGTCTTCTGCATGATATCGGAAAAGCCATTGACCACGAGGTTGACGGTTCCCATATCCAGCTTGGCGTTGACATCTGCAAGAAGTACAAAGAGAACCACGTGGTCATCAATTCAGTGGCTTCACATCATGGTGACTGCGAACCTGAATCTCTTATCGCTTGCATTGTTCAGGCTGCAGATGCCATCAGCGCTGCAAGACCGGGTGCAAGAAGAGAAGCGCTTGATGCATACACTAACAGGCTTTCACAGCTTGAAGAGATATGCAACAGCCACAAGGGTGTTGATAAGTCCTTTGCTATTCAGGCCGGACGTGAAGTCAGGGTTATGGTCATTCCTGAAAAGATCGATGATGCTCAGATGGTTCTTCTGGGACGTGAGATCGTTAAGGAGATTGAGGCTGATATGGAATATCCTGGTCAGATCAAGGTCAACATTATCCGTGAATCAAGGGTTGTTGATGTAGCGAAGTAATCTTAACCAAACTTAAAACTACCGCACTTATGTGCGGTAGTTTTTTTATGCATTCGCCTCTTTAGGCCGTGTGCCTGGGCTTGCAGCCGCCCGTAGGGGCGAACTGTGTTCGCCCGTTCAGGCACTATTTTTTTATTGGGTCCGTAGGGGCGAACTGTGTTCGCCCGTTCAGGCTCTTTTTTTTATTGGGTCCGTAGGGGCG
>JAZUFV010000216.1:0-19903 GCA_045640845.1 Lachnospiraceae bacterium | reverse complement strand
GCCGCCGATGCCGGCACCGCCGGCGCCGCCCGTGGTCTTGATGTTGCCGCCGTTGATGGTGATAAAATTAAGCCCTTCACCGGCACTGCCGATGCCCGCATGGCCGTCCTGTACGCTGCCTGTGGTCAGCTTGCCGGCACTGGCGCCGGTGGACTGGGCATAGACTGTGAGACTTGCGGAGGTCTGAAGACCGATGCCGCCGCTGACGGTGAGATCGGCTCCATCCATAAGAATGATATGCACATCGCCGCCGAGCATCATGCGTCCGTCAATGGTGAGCGTGTCCGCAACAGTGTACCACCCGGCTTCCAGCGAGGTGCTTTCCGCGGTGACAGGCTTTGTGCCGTCGGGAATGTCCCTGGAAACAAGCTGATTGCTTGTTGAATCGTAATCGAGATATTTGCCCTCTTCGCAGGCATGGTTGCCCAGATACAGTCCGCAGACGCTGCAGAAGGTGCCGCTTTCATCCGTGTGCGGGCACTCATAGCCGCACACAGAGCAGACGCCGTCCTCCCAGTGTCCGTCGTGCGATTCCCGGGCGGAGACATATGAGCATTCGCTGCAGGTTTCCCAGTGACCGTCCGTGTCGGAGTGAACTGTGATTTTATGTGTGTGATAATAAGCGTTCAGATATATAAAGGAAGATCCGCTGACGGCCTTGTTCAGATCAAGAGATCCGATTCCGGAGTAGCCGGAAGGATCGGAGGAGTCTTCAACAACACCGCTGACATAGTCAGCCGAGGATTGTTTTTCTGAAAAAGACTTCGTTCCGGACAGCGAAGTCAGAACGGGAGCGCCTTTTTCGGCGCCGTCATGGGTGTAGTACAGATACAGGGCATCGCCGCCTGAACCCTGATTGAGATTAAAATCGGTATCGCCTATGCCTTCGGAAACAGGGTAATACGTTTTGCCATTCCATGTGAACGCATCCTTATGACAGTTGACGCAAATGACAAGACCCGTGATCAGGTCTTCCATGTTTGCGGCAAAATCTGAGACTGTTTTATTACCCAGAAAGATGTAATATCCGCCGGCATCCTTGTTGCAATCGTAATCCTCAGAGGTACCGTCTGTGAAATACCGCTGAACAACGGAATAACCTGCATTTTTCATTCTGGACACTATGGTATAGAAAGCAATGGCGTCCTCGGAGCCGACTGCAAGATCTGAAATGAACTGCAGACCGCCGGCACCGCCCATCGGCGCACTTGCAAAAAGCCCGGCTCCCTTTTTGCCCGTCTCCGGAATCGGAAGGATCTCGATGATGTTTTCCGGATCAATTTCCTCAGGCTCTTCCGCATCGGGAGCATCCGTTTCGGATTCTTCCGGCAAAGGTTCTTCCGGGGCAGATTCTTCCTCAGAAGTTTCTTCTTCGGCCACCGAAGCGAGGACTTCTTCCGCTGCGGATTCTTCGGCCACCGGTGAGATGACTTCTTCCACTATGGTTAGGCCGGAAACTTCCTCTCCGGCGATAACGGCTTCTTCTCCTTCTGCCGCCAGTACGCTGAAGGGCAGCAGCCCCACGCACAGAATCAGCGCCAGAAACAGACATACGATACGTTTTGACATTCTTAGACCTCCGAATGTATCTTTTCTATTGTGCGAAGTATAACACCAAAGCGCGATAAAGTCATTGATATCACGCTGCGTTTTCTCTTTAATCGATTACATTGGTGCACTTTGAATTTGTGCACATGACATAGAAGGCCGCTTTTCTATGTTACCCATCCCATCTGTATGTGTCCAGGTCCACTCTGAAACTGAAGTATGCCTGACCGTTTTTGTGCTTCATGCATGTCATGACTTTGATCCCATCTTCAAGCATGCGGCGTTTCTGGTCCAGAATACCGTCTTCTGTTCCGAAGTTTTCGGCCAGCCAGCCCTGACTGTTTACCACGCGGAAGCACGGATAATAATCAGGGTCGGTATTTTTATGCAGTATGTTTCCCACTGCTCGTGCCATTTTGGGGTTTCCGACCGCCGCGGCAATCTGTCCGTAGGTCACAACCTTTCCCTTCGGAATCGTCCTTAAATATTCAAAAACTGCTTTGTCATATTTGCCCATAATCTGCCTCTGCAAGCCTCTGCCGCCTTTGTAAAATCTGTTTTTGTATAATAACATACCGACTTTTTTTATCAAGTGGGTGGGGGACCTTGATGCCGGACAGTTGAACATTAAATTAAATCAGCAGCCTTAAAATATGGTATCATAAACAAAATAACAGGAATTGCGGGAAAGCGGAAAGGCTCTTAAGACTCCGGTGACGGAGGAAAAGAGCATTTCGCTTTCGATGAAGTAATATGGCAGATATAAGTTTTCTTAATATGTTTTTTATATTCCTGGTTTCAGCTGCCGGCGCAGCAATCCAGGCTACTACGGGTTTTGGTATGGCTATCATACTTATGCTTGTCCTCCCGATTTTTTTCGGGGTACCAAGTGCAGCGGCACTTTGCTCTGTAATATGTATAACCCAGAACATTGGTCTTGTAATAAAATACAGAAAGTACATCAGCTGGAAGGATGTGTGGCTTCCCACCGTCATATATACGGCGGTGAATGCCATATGCATTTATGTGCTGACAATGATAGATGTGTCCGGCCTCAAGGCATGGATCGGTGTATTCCTGGTCCTGGCGGCAATTTATTTTATTTTCTTTTCAGAAAGAATAAAGCTGAAAGCCTGCACTGCGAGTGCAATCATATCCTCCGGACTTGCCGGGATATCAGGGGGATTCTTTGGAATAGGCGGACCGTTTGTGGTACCATATGTGCTGGCTGCGGCTAATGATGAAAAACTGGTCTATCTTGGAACCATACAGGTGATATTTGTTTTCCAGAACATAGTATCTATAGTATTCCGCGCCGTGAACGGATTTTTTGGTACGCAGGTTCTTTGGGGAATCATCCCCGGACTGTTAGGCTCTGTTTTGGGAACATGGCTTGGGACGCTGATAGTTAACCGCATAAACATAAAACAGATGAAATTGTTTATATATGTGTTTTTGGGGATTTCCGGAGTAATCACATTCATTACGAACATCTCATTGATTAAATAAAAAGAAAAAACACGGAGGAATATCTTATGGAAAAGAAAAAACTTGGCACAGGGATGCTTTTTCTTGCTTACATGCTTTTAGCTATAGCTTTCGGGCTTTGCATCTATACGCTGGTCTGCATCTGCAAAGGCGGCATAAATGTGCTCTCGCCGGTCACCATCGTCATGGAATTGCTGACGATATGCGCAGGCCTTATGTATTTCCTGAAAGGCTGTACAAAGGATGCTTCAAAATATTTCAAAATGATCATGCTGCTTACGGCATCTGCCTATCTTCTTGATTTTATCGGACTGGCCATCTTTCCATCAATGAAAACCATGGACAGCGCAGTTTATATTGAGATTCTGCTTAACCTGGTTTGCTACGGCAACTATCTGCTGCTTGGAGCAGGCAACGATCTGGGACAGAATAAGACATTTGTCATGCTGATCGTCAACTCCTGTATCTGTCTTTACGGCCTTATTGCCAAGCTTGGAGCAGCACCGGAGGTCATTGCGATCAATGCAGAGTTCTTCGTTATGTCTTTTGTTGCCATAATCGGAGCAAGGGCAAAATACATCGACAAATCAAACCGCAATTCAGAATGACATTGGAAAAGCATATCCTCGTGGATATGCTTTTTTTGACAGCAGCTGTTTAATAATCAAGTCCTTTTTAGTCCCTATTTGAAAGCGGGTTCAAAGGCGCTTGACAGAACTTTAGATGAGCTGTTTTGGGAGGAGTAGAAAATCTTATAATAAAATATAAAAATATAAAATACATATTGAAATTATATTCAAAGCGGCGTATTATTTATGAAAAAGAAAAGGGAGGCTGCTATGGATATCGAAGCATTAAAAAAAAGAAAAAAAGAACTTGGACTGACCAATGCAGATCTGGCAGAACTTTCAGGAGTATCTCTTGGAAGCATTAACAAGATATTTTCCGGAAGTGGGACTAATCCCAGATTAAAGACTCTGAAAGCCTTGGAACAGGCTATGGGACTGGATAGGGAATCTGATGAGACGGATGGATACCTTTCCTGTATTGACGGTTCTGATAAGCCGATGATGGTTAATGAGGGCGCCACTTATAAAGTGAAAAAGACAATTGCGGATATAGAGGCGCTTCCTGAGGATGTCAGAGTAGAACTGATAGATGGGGTTATCTATGATATGGCTCCGCCGACATGGCTGCATCAGAAGATAATAGGATATGTTTTCCATAAGATATACAGCTATATCGATGAGAAAGGCGGCCCGTGCGTGCCGATGATTTCTCCGTTGGGGGTCCAGTTGGATGAAGATGATTATACTATGGTTGAGCCGGATGTGCTGATCCTTTGCGACCCTAAGAAGAATATTCGAAAAAGAGTTTTCGGAGCTCCGGACTGGGTAATGGAGACGGTGTCTCCAAGCAGCAAATACAGAGACTATCTTATTAAAGCACAAAAATACATGAATGCAGGAGTTAGGGAATACTGGATAGTTGATGCCGGCAACAAGAAGGCAACTGTTTATACTAATATAAATGATAATTTTGAGATGGTGGTATATGACCTTAAAACACCGGTTCCCGTAGGAATATATGACGATCTGACAATTGACCTTGCATGGATACTTGAAGAAAGTGAATAGTATTTAAGGTTAATGACAGGAATTTGCTTTTGAAAACGGCAGCCTTAATCTTTTTGCATCGCTGTGCGTTACAGTAATTGCAGACAATATGAAAGCCCCGGAACTTTTCTTCCGGGGCTCAACTTTTATAAACCAGATTCTTTGGTATTAATTTTTCGGAACATACCCGTCAGCTTCACGGGCCTGTCTGAAAAGATCCAGCTTTGATTCAATAGCAATGATCATATCCAGCAGAGCAATATTGGCCAGACTGCAGCAGATCTTGGCAAGCATGAAAGATACCGAGCGGTTGATGAAGAGGCTTATGATGATCTCACCAACGTAAACAACCATAACAAGTATGATGATGATCTGGTTGATCTTCACCTTTGCAGGACTGCTGTGATGATCGGAATTGATGATCATATGGAAGATTAAAATTGCAAGATATCCCATAAGAGAGAAAATTACGAGGATTTCGTAAATTGCCCATACATCACCGACATTGTCATAGTACCACTGACCGTTGCTGAGCATATCAACTGCCAGCGGCAGGTCACAGAAGAAGCTGGCTGCAAGCAGGGCACCCATCATCGGCTTCATGATGTTTTTAGTATGCTTCTTATATGAAACGGCGAGAGTAATGAGGCAACCGATAATGAATACGCGCTCAATGGTATATGTTATGTTGAACCATCCGGAACGAACATAGAATATCTCTGACAGCACTTCAAATACTACGAACAGAATCGGTAAAAGTGTCAGCAGTAAATCATTTGTAAAAAAAGATTCAAAACCACTTTTTTGTTTCATTTTTTATATTATCCTCCAAAAAAACATTTGATTTATTATATCATGTAAAATCCAAATATGGATTTTCTTTTTCAATTCATGCATCAAAAAACGGCCCGCCGGAAAAGATGAATATGACTTTATCTGGCTTTGACCTTCTCGGCCAGTTTTCTGATGAATGACGGGCCTGTTCCGCAGCATCCGCCTACAATCCCGGCGCCGGCATCCAGAAGCATCATCATTTCTTCTGCAAATTCATCATCAGTCATATCATATGCGGGTTTTCCGTTCTCATCAGTGTGAGGAAGGCCTGCATTCGGTTTGGCTATGATAGGAAGCGAAGTGTTGGCAGCCATGGCTTCAATAATCGGCTTCATGTTTTCAGGGCCGGTAGAGCAGTTTGCCCCAATTGCATCGGCACCGGCTTCGGTGAGAACACGGGCTACAGTTTCAGGGGCGTCTCCGTATAATGTTCTGGAGCCTTCAAAAGTCATGGAAACCATGATAGGAAGATCGGATATTTCTCTTATTGCTTTTACGGCGGCTCTTGCATCTTCCAGGCTGATCATTGTCTCCACAACAAACAGGTCACATCCGGCCTGCGCAAGAAATGCTGCCTGTTCCCTGTAAACCTCAACCGCTTCAAGAAAGCCTTCATCTTCATCGTCTTCATCAGGAAGGACCATGATTCCCGTCATTGACATGTCACCGGCGATCAGGCATTTTCCTTCTGTGGCAGCCTTGCTTAAGGCCACCATCTCTTTATTGAGTTTTTCAATAATATCCGCATTATTAAAACCTGTCAGCCTTGTTCTGTTTGCACCGAATGTTGATGCATAAATAATATTGCTTCCGGCCTTGGCATAATCATTCTGAAGCTTCATAAGAACATCAGGATTTTCAAGTGCCCATTTCTCTGCACAGATTCCCGCAGGCATTCCGGCAGCAATCAGATGGGAACCTGTAGCTCCATCTAAAATCAAAACATTATTTTCAGCCAACTGTTTAAATTCGTCTCTTGTCATAATTTTCATTCTCCGATCCGGTGCTTTGTTAATTGATATTATTATAGAATTATTGAAAAAGTAAACTGTTTTTTGCCGGTTGTGATAAAGTTCCAGCTGCTTTTCTGCCTTCGGTCTGATGTTGACGGTGCGCACAGTTTAATATATTATGAGCAAAGTATGTTTAACATTGTTCTGCATGAACCGGAGATACCTGCAAATACCGGAAATATCGGAAGAACCTGCCTGGTCACAGGTTCACGTCTTCATCTCATAGAACCTATGGGATTTATTATCAACGATAAAAATCTGAAGCGTGCGGGAATGGATTACTGGAAAGATCTGGATGTAATTATTTACGACAGCTGGAGAGATTTTCTCGAAAAGAATGCTGAATTTCTTGATGTTCCTGAAATCATGATGAGCGAGGCGGGTGCGCACAAAAAGGCAACTGGCAGTGCAAGACTGTGGATGGCCACCACAAAGGCACGCAAAACGCATTCGGACGGTTCATACAGGGACGGTGATTACATTGTTTTCGGTAAGGAAAGTGCGGGAATCCCTGAAGAAATCCTGCTGGAAGATCCTGAAAGGTGTGTACGCATCCCCATGATGGCTGAGCAAAGGAGCCTTAACCTTTCAAATTCGGTTGCCGTGGTGCTTTATGAAGCACTCAGGCAAAATGATTATGAAGGGCTTGAAGAGCAGGGCAGCCTCCATCACCACTCGTGGATGTGACCGCAGCAGCAACAGTATTTTATATTAGTTATCCGCAAAGGACGATTATGAATATAACGGTATATCTTGGTGCAAATCAGGGGAACAACGAAAAAATCAGGGAAGCAATAAAAGAACTGGGCACGTTCATTGGAAAGAACGGTCATACACTTGTTTTCGGGGGCTCAAAATCGGGACTCATGGGTATTCTCGCAGACAGCGTTCTTGCCTCCGGCGGCACTGCCATCGGTGTTGAGCCGCAGGCTTTTATAGACAGGCATTATCAGCATGACGCACTCTCAGAACTGATAATTACCAAAGATATGGCTGAGCGGAAAGCAAAAATGATAGAATTGGGCGATGCATTTATTGCATTTCCGGGCGGAACCGGAACACTTGAGGAAATTACGGAAGTAATGTCGCTTGTTTCGCTGGAAATGAAAAAATCGCCGTGCATTTTATATAATATAGACGGCTATTATGATGGCCTGAAAGGGCTTCTTGATACAATGATCTCTTACGGTTTTTCTTCTGAAGACCGGCAAAAAGGCATCTGGTTCGCAGATGACATTTCCGGGATTGAAGAAATACTGGTGAATTTGAATTATTCTTAAAATACTAAATCTAAAGGTTTGACTCCGAGCCTCTTAGCCGTACCCAGGTGAATCATGGTGATAAGCTCCTTTTCAAGAGGAGTAATCTTTCTTGATGCCTGAGTGGTTACGGCGAGTGTTCTGTATATTTTAGGTTCTATCGGAATCACGTTGACATCCATCTCTACATAGTGTTTAAACTGCTCGTTTAAAACCATGGTGACCGCCCCCTGCTCAACAAGGGCCAGCCTTGCTTCAATACTGACAGCCGTCATGTTAAATGTGGGACTGAGCCCTTTATCAGAGAAGGCCTTCATCATAAGTCTGGTCAGGCCGGAATTTTTCGATGTTGTTACAATATTGGAATCCTCAAGTTCTTCAAGTGTGACGGACTCTTTTTTTGCCAGATGACTATTTTTGCTGACCACTGCGCAAACATATTCCCTGCAGATAGGGAATGACCTGAGTGATGATGAATTAAAGCCGGATTCAGGATAAGAAGAAAGAGCAAAATCCACCTGCCAGTCACGCACCATTTTTAAAAGCTCAGGATCCCAGTTTTCCACTAAATCAATTTCCACGGAAGGATACTTGGATATAAAGTCAGAAATACTCCCGGTCATATGTGGAGTTGTAATTGAACTGGCTCCGAGTCTTAAAGAAATATCAGACCCTTTTTGAATTCGTGCTGCCCAGTTGTTAAGGTGCTCATATTCACGGATAACCTTGCGCGCACGCTTTGCAAACTCTGCACCTTCAGGGGTAAGTTCAACCTTTTTTGTAGTCCTGGTGAACAGGGAAAAACCCAGTTCTTTCTCCAGATTACTAATCTGCTGCGAGAGAGTGGGTTGCGTTATATAAAGCCTTTCTGCAGCTTTCAGAAAGTGTTTTTCCTCAGCTAAAACAGTCACGTAATATAAGTGATGAAGCTCCATAATGCCTCCTGATCATGGCTCGTGTGTTATATTGACCGTATCTATAAAAACTTATAGGCTGCACCTATAAATTTATATTATTATACAATTTTACATTTGTCAAACTGTGATATAGCATTTGAGTCAAATAAAACAGGAAAGGAGGAGAATACATGAAAATGTTTTACGACGCTCCTATGGGACAGTTAGACCAACAGACAATGCTGGATAAAGCCAATATAAGGGAATTGGTTGAGTATGACAGGTATTGCCGTGACTACGGATATTTTGACCGTGAAAGAAGCCTCTGGTTTGACGACGGAAAGGTTTTCGCTTCATGGTTTAAGGGCCCGATAGATGAGTTTATTGAAAAATCGGCGAGAAAAGATAAAGCTCCTTCCAAACACAAGATTTTCAATGTTCCGGTATGGATTAATGGAAATAAAGCTGTTGCCGAATGCATTTGCAGCATTCAGTTCCGCGTTGAGCTGGAAGGCGAACCGATAGATCTTCAGGTTGCCAGCAGACTGCATTTCAGAGCTGAAAAACGTGACGGAGTATGGGGTCTTGTTTATTTTGAAGGCATTTATGAGCAGGACAGAATAGATACGGTTTTCCTTGACAGTGATTATGTAATCCCGAGGGATGAACTGAAGAAATTCAGATCCTGCAATTGGAATCAGTGCTATAGGCTGGCAGTCGGAAAAGCCGATTCATTCGGCGGTGGAGTATCAAACTCCGACAGCTGGGCAGGTTCTGATAAACCTGAAACGATCGCACGTCTTTATAATGAGACAAGCGAGTGGTTTTATAATTAAAATAAGGAGAGAAAGACATGAAAAAATTAATTGCATTAGTTATTGCTGCAGCTATGATTATCGGTCTTGCAGCATGCGGCACACCGGCTGCACCTGAAACAACAACCAAGGCAGCTGAAGAACAGAACTCAGAAGCTGCAACAGAGGCTGCAACAGAAGCTGCTCCTGTCAGTGATGAAGTTTACGAACTTTCATTCTCAATGCATGATGGTTCACAGACAGTTAAGTATCAGATGACAGAAGAGTGGGCAAAGAAACTTGAAGAAAAGTCAAACGGAAGACTTCATATTACCATCTATCCTGGCGGAGCTCTTGCAGGACAGAAAGAAGTTGTTGAAGCGGTTGAAACCGGCGCAGCAGATTTCGGTATGGTTTACACATCTTCTTATGATTCAGTTTTCGCACTTACAAACGGAATCTGCCTTCCTATGATTGGTGTAGGAACAGCTCAGCAGGCAACATACATTCTTTGGGATATGTACAATGATTATCCTGAAATGCAGGCTGAATTTGACGGAATCAAGCTTGTTCATATGTATTCAAACGGATCTTCATACTTCCAGTTTGTAGAAGGCAAGAAAGTTGATACTTATGATGCAATTTCAGGCCTTAAGATTCGTTCAGGCGGCGGATCAATGACAGATTACATTGAAGCCTGCGGCGCAACACCAATGACAATATCAACTTCAGAACTTTACGAGTCTCTTGAGAAAGGTCTTGTAGACGGAAGCGTAAGCAACGGCTCACAGATGGCTTCATGGAACCTTTCAGAAGTTGAACCATACTACCTCGATATGCCTCTTTATGTCGGAGTCTGGATGACAATTATGAACGAGGACAAGTTCAACAGCCTTCCTGCTGATCTTCAGGAACTTATCATGAGCGAAGGCGGACTTGAAGGATCACTTATTATGGCTGATTACCTTCAGGATGAGAACGAAAGCGGATACGTTGACGCTCTTGCAAACGGCGGCGAATGGGTTGAAATCGCAGACAGCGAAGTTGAAAAATTCAAAGCAGCAGCTGACGGATACGTTAAGCAGTGGATCACAGATCACTCAGCTAACGGATTTGATGCTCAGGGCTACTATGATTACATCATTAAAAAGGCTGAAGAATACAAAGATAAATAAATTATAAAGATACTATTTATCAAGGGCATGGGTCGGCCGCAAGGCTGTCCCGTGCCCGAAACATAAAAATCAGAGGAAAATTCTCATGAATCCAACAACAATAGTAATTCTGGGTATTATAACTCTATTGGTACTTATGTTTGCCGGAATGAACGTTGGCGCAGCCATGTTCTTTGTGGGTTTTGTGGGCTATGCCCTTATTGTAAATTTCCCTGCGGCACTGGGCATATTAAGAACCACGCCTATGGCTCAGGCAATGAAGTACTCGTTTACAGTAATACCCTTGTTTACCCTGATGGGTAATGCCTGCTTTGAAGCGGGGCTTAGTCAGGGATTATATGATTTCTGCAGAAAATGGCTTTCACGTGTTCCGGGCGCAACAGCCTGTGCTACCATTGGTGCCAGTGCAATGTTTGGCGCAATCTGCGGTTCATCAACAGCAACTGCTTCCACGATGGGAACGATAGCACTTCCTGAACTTGACAGGGAAGGCTATAACATCAAGCTGTCTGCAGGTGCCATTGCAGCTTCGGGCGGACTGGGAATTCTTATCCCTCCAAGTACTACGATGATTGTTTATGGAACAAGTACCGAACTTTCAATCCAGTCACTTTTCATGGCGGGACTGATTCCGGGAATTATGCTGGCAATATTCTTTATGATCACAGTCTGGATATGGATGGCGATTAACAAAAAGATCGCACCTGGCGGGTCAAAATGCGCATGGAAAGACAGATTTAAATCAATAAAGGGTGTCATAGGCGTTCTCCTTATCTTCCTTATCACTCTGGGTGGAATGTTTATCGGATTCTTTACGGTTAATGAAGCTGCAGCTATCGGCGCATTCCTGGGCCTTGTTGCAATGGCTGTAAACAAAAAGTTTAAGAAGGAAAACATAGAAAGAGTTTTGAAGAGCACTTTAAAGACATCTTCGATGATCTTCCTGCTTCTTCTGGGCGCAACGGTATTCGGAAACTTCCTGATGATATCAAGACTTCCAACCACATTTGCGCAGTTTGTTCTTGGCCTGAACGTTTCCAGATATCTGATTCTTGCTATTATTTTCGTGATTTATGCATTCCTTGGCTGCCTCATGGATGCAGTACCTATGATGCTTATCACACTTCCGATTTTCTATCCTGTTATAACGAGTCTGGGATTTGACGGAATCTGGTTTGGCGTATTTATGGTACTTGTTGTAAATCTTGGATTTGCAACTCCGCCTGTAGGTATGAACTGCTTCGTAGTGAAGGGTCTTAGAAAAGATATCTCTCTCACTACCGTATTTAAAGGGGTTATGCCATTTGTAGTTGCTATTATTGCAGCAATAATAGTTGTTACAATCTTCCCGCAGATTGCCACATGGCTTCCTAGCCTGACAAGGGCTGCAGGCTGAAAGGAGATGCTATGAAAACATTTGAAAAAATCGAAAAAGTAGTTTCTTTCATCAGCAAAATTTTGGGATATTTCGGATATGCATGTATGCTGGCCATTGTTTTTCTGACAGTAGCCGATGTAATTGCCAGAAAAATATTCAAGCCTATCAACGGGGCGTTTGAATTGACGGAGTATCTTCTCCTTATGTTTGTTTTCGCCTCGTTTGCATATTGCCAGATGCTTGACGGGCACATCAAGGTTACCATTCTGATGCGTGGACTTCCAAAAAAACTGGCATTTGTGTTAACCTCAATTACGAGTCTCCTGGCAACATTTGTAATGTTCTATGTGGGATATGCGGCAGTGCAGCAGGCTATCAGCATTACAGAAAAAGGTATGGTGACAGACGTTTTGAAAATCACACAGGCACCGTTTATATGGGTTGAGGCAGTGTGTATGTTCGTATTTGCAATCACATGTCTCTTTGATTGTGCTAAAAACGTATTTGCAATATTTAACGATGATATGAAAGAAAAACTCATGTCAAAATGGGATTAATCCCCCACCTTCCCTTATGAGGGAATAAATGAAAGGCAGTGCAGCCTGGCTGCGCTGCCTTTTTTCTGTAGGGTTTGTAATCAGGTGTAAAAAATGTTAAACTTCGAAAGAATTGTGGTTTCAGGGAAATGCAAATGAAGAGAGTAATTAAATAGATACAAATAGAAATATAATAGCTGAACTTATTCAGCAAACAGATATAGAAAGGCAATACTATGATTAACAGATTTACTAAGGAAAATGCAGATGGATTTTGGATTGCTGACAGCGCAGATGTTGTAGGCGAGGTAACAATCGGAAAAAACTCATGCATATGGTACGGAGCGGTTGTCCGCGGAGATACAGATTCAATTGCGATAGGAAGCCGCACCAATGTTCAGGACGGAAGCATCATCCACACGGATGCAGGATTTAAAGTGGAAATCGGCGATGATGTTACCATAGGCCATGCAGCAATAGTCCACGGATGCACTGTAGGCTCAAATACACTTATCGGTATGGGTGCAATAATTCTTAACGGAGCAAAAATCGGCAAAAACTGCATTATCGGCGCAGGCGCTCTGGTAACGCAGGGAACAGTGATCCCTGACGGATCCATGGCATTCGGATCACCGGCAAAGGTGGTGCGTCAGCTCAAACCGGAAGAGATAGAAGCAAATACATTCAGTGCAGTGGAGTATGAGCATCTGGCAAAAATAAATTTTGACTGAAGCCTGACCGGATCAGTTGATATCTCTTTTCCCGGAGAACAGTTTGCCGAGAAGAGACGGCCTGAAACCGGCAGCGATATCATTTTGACCGACAACCCCGAGAGGGGCTCCGCCGAAACGGTCCGCCCACGCAGTGGCAAGGACGCGTGCAAAAAGATTTAACATTTCATTTTCCCTTGCTGAAAGAGCAGGGAAAAAATATGTGACCATGTAAAGAGCATCATCAGTCAATGATGCTTTTTTACTGCCCTTGAGAAAAGATTTAGGAAGAGCTGCTTCGGCCATTTCAAGAAAATAATCAGACATTTCCTGGATTGCGTCGCCCGGATTCTCCAGTGAATTCAGAAGTCTGCCGAAATCATCGATAACAGAACCATACTGATTCTCAAAGTTGCCGTAAAGCTGCTGGAAGTCCCATTTGTTTCTGATGATCGCAACGCTGTTATCAAAATGGTAAAAGTCTGCGAAGCCTTTTTTTATGTCATCCGGTGTGATGCCGACGGTGTATTCAGGTTCCATATTTCGTCCTCCCTAAAATCTATGGTACGATTCTATACTACATCTGTATAGAAGTCTACATGTGAAGCAAAGATATATTTGCACAGAAGAAAAAACTTACCGGATATATGAGGTTGCCATTATGCCGGTATAAAGATATACTGACCTCAAAGACCTAAGGAGGAAAGAAAAATGTTTGAAGAATATTACAGACCACTGCCTGATGTTGAGACATATCTGAAGAGAATAGGCCTTGAGGGGCTTCAGTTCGATAACAGCCTTGAACAATTAAACCTGATAATCAAGAAACATGTAGAATTCATTCCTTTTGAAAACCTGGATGCATGGTACCTTGGGAAAGTTCCGGATCTTACTCCTGAAGGGTTATACAATAAGATAATTCTGCATAAAAGAGGCGGTTGGTGCCATGAACTGAACGGCCTTTTTCTGGAATTTTTAAAGGCATTCGGCTATGAAGCTTATGCCTGCGCGGGACGCCTTTTCCAAAAAGGAGGTCTTACACCTCTTGGACACAGGGGAGTTGTCTGCGTGATCGATGGGCTTGGACATTACTGTGATGTCGGACTTGGTGCCAGATGTTACGGAACAGCCATCCCGTTCGACGGCACGGTCACAAAGTATGGTTATTACTGCAAACCTGACGGCGGTTGGATGAACATTTATAAAGGCGAACGCAAAATCGAAAGATTTGCACCGATCCCGTTTGAACCTATGGATTTCGTCGCACCAAACTTTGTTGATTCAACAGACCCTGAAGCGCATTTCAAGGCACATGCATATGTCAGCATAATCATTGACGGAAGACGTTTCCTTCTTAACGACAACCTTCTTTGCGAAGGCGATGACGACCATATTGATGTTATCAGGGAAGTAAACACACTTGATGAAAAAATGAAACTGATCAGGGAGATGTTCCGGATCGAAATATAAATGCTGTGACAAGATAAAAGGTGTGCCTGAAGTTAGTATATATGAATGTCAATGAATTAAGGGAAAAATACAATATGCAGCCCCATGAGGAAAACGGCAGTTATTCGGAATGCCATTATACTTATGACGGGGCCGGAAGGGCACCTTCGGGAAGTTCATATTTTTATACCGCCCCGGGGGAAAAAACGCTGTTTCACAGAATCGACTGTGACGAGTACTGGAGCTTTAACGCCGGCTCAATCGTTGAGGTTTGGCTGATTGATGAAAAAGGAAAACTAGAAATCAAAAAACTCGGATTAGGTGAAGATGCCGATCCTTTGGTATTTATTCCGAAAGGTACCGTCTTCGGCAGCAGAAATACCGACGCCGGCGGAGCAGGAACATTCTTTACCTGCATTACGGTTCCGAGATTTGATTATAAAGGCTTTGAACTGGTTGACAGGGAGGATGTTTTAAAGCTTTGCCCTGAATCAGAGACATTCTGGTAAGATGCTGAAAATACCGTTAAAACAGAGTATGCACAGACTAAGGAGAACGAAACAGAAAAACAATGGCAGAAATCATAAGAATAAAATCCGGTGAAAATCTGAATGAAGTATGGAGGCTGAGACAGGCTATTTTCGGCTGCGGTGAAGATGATCTGGATGAATGCGCTATTTCGGTGATGATCAAAGAAGCGGGAGAGCCCGCCGCACTTGGCCGAATATTACTTGACCTTGAAGATGACAGGCTGGTAATAGACGAGATAGGTGTGCTTGAAAGCAGTCAGGGAAAAGGCTATGCACGTTTGCTGGTAGACGAATTCATAAAGATTGCCAAGGAAAGTGAGTCAAAAGTAATCTGGGCAAAATCAAAAGGAAACCCGGAAACAGAAGAGTTTCTGTCGCATTTCAGATTTGAGACAGAGAACTATTACTGGATGACACTGGAAATCTGAAAGACGGTCCTGAAGCGGACAGAAATAATAACATCGGGGCCCGGTAAAGGCCCCGTTATTTAATCTTCAAGCAGATGCTTAAAAGCTTTTTTATCATTCTCAGGGCATTTCAGCAGTTCCTGCGCGCAGTGCTTCAAAAGCCCGGAAATACGGTCTATTGTTTCAGGCTTATATTTTTCACTTATATAACTCAGCCATAGCCTGATTCGGTCTGTATCGATGATCTGGAAAAGCATCAGATAACATGATGATTCATCCGGTCGAAACAGTTCAACCGGAGTAAAATCTATATCCCTCAGCCCCCGTTTTGTACGCAGGTCGGTCTGATTTTGGACACAGAATGTATCGTTCATGGCAATCTGCGTGTTGGTAAGAACATACGGATAAATACTGTACTGGATACCCTTGCTTATCTGGTCTTTCACTGTCTGAAAGAAATCTGCCAGGGTATCAAGCTTGCTGAATGAAACGGCAGCAGGGAGGCTGCTTATGAACATTCCTATGGAGTGTTCTTTCTTTTTATCATCACGGCCGCTGTATATCCATGATGTCATTACATCCCCTGCACCGGAAAATTTACTTAAGGCCAGCAGGGCAGTGCATGTGAAAAAAGCGTTGGTGCTGAGCCCGAATCTGTCCAGAAATCTGTTGTATTCCAAACGGTCAAGATCCATGTCTATGATATTCAGTCCTATGGTGTTTTCACGGCTGTCAGAATCAGGCTTAAGATAGCTTACCCAGTTTTTGCTTCCGTACCGGCTTTCGAAATAGGATTTTGCCTCATTATATTCCTCTGTGCTCATGGCAAGCTGTGCAGCATAGGAATAATAGTAATCCTTTTTTAGCTCGCGGCCATAGTAAGCCTTGCTGATATTTTTGATAAGCACCTTCAGCGTGGTGCCGTCGCAAATGACATGGTGAATATCTATGAAAAGATACACACTTTCGCCGGTGTCAAATATTCTTGCCCTGTAAAGCCTGCTTTCCAGGACCTTGAAAGGGTAAACCAGCGTTTTTTTGATTTTTTCAAGTTCCTGCTCTGAAATATGCTCCACGGTTAGCCGGGTATCCATTTCCGGAATGTATTTCTGGACAAGATTAAGGTTATCATCGTAGCAGAGAACGGTCCTGAATGCAGGATGATTATCCAGCACCTTGCATACGGCGTCCTTAAGCCTTTCAGAATCGATTTCAGATGCCGGCATTTTCAGGAACGTGTACATGTTATACATAGTTGCCTGCGGTGAATACAGCTGATAATCCAGCATAAATGTCTGGAAAGGTGTGAGCGGCTGTGCATGCTTGCGGGCCAGATTCTCAACTGCGGCTGCGGACATTGCAGGTGCCTGTTTTTCAATTTGCTGCGAGATTTTACCGATCGTGCGGTATTTATACAATTTTGGCACATCCAGCCCCGGAATATCCGCCTCTGAAACAGCGGTAATTGCACGGAGTGAATCGCCGCCTATTTCAAAGAAATCGTCATTGATGCCTATATCATCAAGCTCAAGTACCTTACCGAAAACATCAGCCAGCTTCCTCTCAAGCGGCGTTTCAGGTGCAGCATATTCTGCCCGGAAGTCATTCACATCAGGAATAGGAATAGACTTTTTGTCAACCTTTCCGTTTGGCAGCATAGGAATGGAATCGAGCCTGATAAAATAAGAAGGCAGCATATAGCCGGGAAGGGAACATCCAAGAAGTTCTCTTGTTTCCGCCGTGTTAAAACTGCGGTCATCTGTATAATACAGAGCAACAAAGGACTTTTTCGGAGTGATAAAGCCTTTGGCGGCAGCCCAGGAAAGCCCCAGCACACGCTTGGCAGTGCTTTCAATCTCAGCCGGCTCAATGCGGTTTCCGTTGATTTTTATCATGTCGTCATTTCTGCCGGATAAAATGATATTTCCGTCAGGCAGCCTTACGCCTATATCTCCGCTGTGATAAAGTCCGTTGTACCATGCAGCTTCGGTTTTTTCAGGGAGTCCCAGATAGCCCCTGATGAAAGGATTTTCATAGCTTATCTCACCGGCTTCGCCGTCGGCAGCTTCTGTTCCTTCTTCAGTGATAAGATGAATGATCTCACCGCCTCTGTTGCGGCCTACAGGAGTGACATCATACTTCTTATCTATTTTAAAGAGGCAGATGTCTCTGCCGGCCTCACTGGCACTGTATCCGTTTATCAGGCATATCCTCTCTGAATATATGTTTGAGCACGGCTCACCGCCCAGAATGATCCATCTCAGGGAAGGCATGAGGGCTTCACAGGTGCGGAACAGGGAAGGTGTCATGAAAGTAATGGTAATACCGGATTTCTTGTAGCATTCTGTTAATGCAGACGGGCTCTTTACCGTGGAAGTATCGATGATGACAATTTCCGCGCCGGCAGCTGTTGCATTGATCATAAAATCCATGGCAGCAACAAAATTGAACGGAGAGTTAAGAGCTAAAACATCTGCCGGTCTGAAAAGATGCTCCTCTCCGAAATCCTTCGCAGCCACACACTGGTCAATATTACCGAATTCGTGGATGATTCCTTTAGGATTTCCTGTTGTTCCCGATGTATAAACAATATATGCAGCATCGTGGATATCATGCTCTTCATATCCCGGAACAGAAGGACAGGCATTTATCTCTTTAAGCAGATCGCTGCTTATTGTCAGGCTGCAGTCACTGTTGGCCGCGATATATCTTATGCGATCCGGAGCCATTGTATCTTCGCATACAACAACCGCAGCTCCGGCTTTCCATACTCCTAAGATGGCCGGTACAATTTCCGGTCCGCGTTTAAGACAAAGAAGGATTCGGTCTTCTTTTTTTATGCCGGCTTTTTTCAGGTAGCCATACATGCGGCCTGATTCCCGGTCAAGGTCACCATATGTATAAACTTTGCTGTCGGAGCTTTCGGATACGGCACGGCAGTCTTTTCTTTCGGTAAAGTTTTTAAGCAGTTTCTTGAAATAATTTATCATGTTCTGTATGTATCCTTAGTTGTGATAGCTTTATTTTGGCAGAAGAGTTGGGAATGTTTCACCTCTGTAGGGTGAATTAACATATCAAAATTAGTATACACAATAATCGGTCATTTACAATCTCGGGTGGGATGTATTATATCAGAGACAATGGTACTGTATAAATAAAATAAAAAACGAAAGCAATTAAAAAACAGCAGTTTTATCAGGAAAACGCCTGTTTTCCGGCATTTTGAACTATGATAAAAATACTTTTTATCTGCAACGGCAGCATTTGAACAAGTGCCAAAAAAACAATATTTTCCATTCCACCCATGAAAAGTCCATTACTTAGATATAATTTGGTCCTGCAGGGGCGTTTCAACGGTGTTCAGGACCAAAGTGACATTGGGTTTGGTCCTGCAGGGGTGTTTCAACGGTGTTCAGGACCAAAGTGACATTAGGTTTGGTCCTGCAGGGGCGTTTCAACGGCATTCAGGACCAAAGGATACTTGGCATTCTAGAGAGGATACTCAATTTTTATACAAAAAAAGAAATGATCCCACGTTTACCCGTACACCCAGCTAACAAAGTGCCAGGAGGTCATTCCTTTAATAGGCATGAGAATAATCTGCTTATTTTGTTATTGGATATTGGGCATCACGATACACGCACCTGTCGTTTGTAGTGATATTTGCAATAATAGCGAGAATGATGCCGGGGAAGGATATTTTGGATTGAGAGAGTTTAAATTAAAAGCAATACACGTTATAAAAAAGTTAAAATGGCGCAAAAATAAACTTGATTAATGTGTATGCATGCCATATAATGTTTAAAAAGAATGCAAAATGACTCGCACGTAAATTGATTTTCTGGAATTTTAAACCAAAGGGGCGTAGGTATGAATTTATATTTTGAATTATTAAAGAAACCGGTATTTCGGATAGAAGATGTTGATTTTTATTATAACAATATACACAGCTCTCGCTCTGCGGTAAGCCGATTGATCAAAGACGGCCTGGCGACTAAAATCCGCAATAATATGTATACCTGCATAAATGGGGAGACTGGCTCACCTGTGGCAAATCGTTTCCAGATTGCCAGTGCGGTTACACCTACTTCGTATGTTTCTCACCATACTGCTATGGAGTACTATGGTTTGACAGATCAGGTTTTCTATGAAGTTTATGTATCATCGGATACATCTTTCCGTGACTTTGAGTTTGATGGATACACCTATCGTTATATCAAATCTAAAAATAAAGACGGGATAATCAGTCCTGAGTATTCTGGTGGAATAC
>JAZUFV010000215.1:0-4043 GCA_045640845.1 Lachnospiraceae bacterium | reverse complement strand
CAGGGATTATATTGAAACGGCCATTAAAGAGGGCTACAAGGTCCTGGGCTTTTCCGACCACTCACCGTGGGTATGGGAAGATGGGTTTGTTTCACCAAACAGAATGGACCCGGAGCAGTTTGATGAGTATGCCGAGAGCATACTTTCCCTGAAAAAGGAATATGCTTCCGACATTGATATATATCTGGGAGTTGAGATGGAGTACCAGCCGGCACTGATGGAAAAAACATTTGAAGTGCTGAATAAACAGCCGGTGGACTATCTGATACTGGGAAACCATTTCTTTGATGATGAACGGTACTTCCCGTACGCCGGCGATGATACGGGCGATGAAGAGCTTTTAAAGCTTTATGTAGACAGGTCCATAGAGGCCCTGAATACCGATATGTATCTTTACATGGCACATCCCGATCTTTTATGCTATATGGGACCGCCGTACATTTATGAGAAGCACATGCAAAGGCTTCTTGACTGCCTGAAAGAGAAAAACATGCCGATAGAAATAAACATCAACGGCCTGATACACGGATACAAATATCCGCATGCAAATTTTATGGAAATGGGTATTGAGAACGGAAATACGTTCTTCACGGCAATTGACGCGCATTCACCGGAGGCATTGAAATACAAGTATACTGTTGAGGAAGTTTTTGACAGGCTTGGAGTGGAACACTGAAATGGTAAGGGTTTATGTGACAAGTGCATTCTGCACGGAAGAAGGCGGAGGCAATAAGGCCGGAATAGTTTTTGACAGACCGGACCTGAGTGAGGACGCCATGAAGGAAATTGCCCGCAGGATGGGCTTTTCCGAAACCGTATTTATCACGGAGTCTGAAAAAGCAGATTTCCGCTTCCGCTATTTTACCCCGGCTGATGAGGTAGAGCTTTGCGGCCATGCCACTATAGCCGCATTCTATACAATGTGGAAGCTGGGAGGCCTTGACCGGCAGGAGTATACAATAGAGACGAAAGCCGGAATCCTGAATATTAAGATGGATGAAAACGACTTTGTATTCATGGAACAGAATCTGCCGGAGTTTTTTGAAACGTATGAGGAAGATGTTTTTGCCGAATGTCTGGGAAGCGGGGTCAAAGCCCCGGGGCTTATGATACAGGCTGTGTCCACAGGCCTTAAGGACATTATGTTTCCGGTAAGAAGCAAGGAGGCGCTTTCGCTTATCCGTCCGGATTTTGAAAAGATGGCCGCTCTTAACAGGGAACAGGGAGTTGTGGGGATCCACGCATTTGCCCTTACCGGAGAAAAGGAACCGGTGGCAATCTGCAGAAACTTCGCACCGCTTTACGGTATAGACGAGGAGTCGGCCACAGGCACATCAAACTGTGCTCTGGCCGGATATCTTTTCAGGTATTATAAAAAACAGGAAACCTATGTTTTTGAACAGGGTTATAATCTCGGGAACCCTTCAAGGATCATTGTGAAGCTTAATATTATTGATGATTCGGTGGATTCGGTTTATGTGGGAGGAACGGGAAAGCTTTTAGGATCAAAAGACATTGATATTTAAAAAGGAGAACATCATGAAAAACGCTGTTGTATTTTTAGGAGACGGATTTGAGGAGAGCGAAGGCATTGTGACCATAGACCTGTTAAGAAGGGCAGAGATCAATGTCATCACAGCTTCGGTCATGGGACGTAAGGACGTTCTTTCACAGGAAAAGATAACGGTAATGGCAGATGCCCTTATTGAAGATGTTGACTTTGCAGGGGCTGACATTGTGATCCTTCCGGGCGGATGGGACGGAATGATGAACCTTAAGGCAAATGAAACAGTGAAGCAGCAGTGCCTGGCATTTGCAAAGGATAAGTATGTCGCAGCCATCTGCGCAGCACCTATAGTTCTTGATTCCCTGGGAATTCTTGACGGAAAGCAGATCACCTGTTATCCATCATGCGGAGAGATGATCGAAAATGCGGGCTGCATCACAGACAGTCAGACAGAAGTTGACGGACGTGTGATCACAGGACAGGCTCCGGGAGCAGCAATGGCCTTCGGACTTAAGATAATCGAAGTGCTTCTCGGAAAAGAGAAAGCAGAGGAAGTTGCAGCAGGCTTCGTCTACAAGAAGGAATTGTAGGAATGAAGAGATTGCTGACAGCGTTGCTTATACTGATGATGATTTTTTCAATGGCTGCCTGCGGCGCAGAAACAACTGAAAATCCTGAAAAGACTGATACTTCCGGTTCAGATATTGATCCGGCGGATATTCCTACCGATTACAGGACTGCTGAAGAATGGGCAGGACGCAATATCATATCAGCCCATGGCGTCAATGAGCAGCTTGGAAGCTATGACGAAAGCCGTCCTGCAGCAAAGTGCCTGAACGGCACATTTGTGGGAAATATGGAAAATGATGTGGCTGTCTGGAAGGGAATTCCGTACGCAAAAGCACCGGTTGGTGAACTCCGGTTCAAGCGCGCGCAGGATCCGGAAGAATCAGATGCGGTTTTTGATGCCACATTTTTCGGCGACAGCTGCCTGCAGCCGCTCAGCGAAGAGGAACGATCCTCAATGTATGGTCAGAGTGAGGATTGTCTCCGGCTGAATGTCTGGAACAGCAGTGCACTGACTGATGAAAATAAGCCTGTTTTTGTTTATATCCACGGCGGCGGCTGGGCTTCAGGCGGTTCGTCGGAGCCACAGTATAACGGATATTATCTGGCGCATTATAATCCGGATATAATTGTCGTTACGCTTTCTTACCGCTTCAATCTCATGGGTCTGATCAACCTGTCCTCTTTCCCGGACGGTGCAGAATACGAGACCTCTGTTAATAACGGGGTGTACGATCTTATCCAGGCATTGAAATGGATAAATCAGAATATCTCCGCCTTTGGCGGTGATTCCGGAAATGTTACCATCTGCGGCGAGTCTGCCGGCGGAGGTGCCGTATCTGTTCTGTGTCTGAACGAGGAAGCCCGTCAGTATTTTCAGAAGGCCATCCCTATGAGCGGCAGCGTCAGCCAGCCAAACACAATGGATGTGACTGATAAACTGCCGGAAGCACTGAAGAAGGATTTTGGCGTCAGAAGCGTGGCCGATCTTCAGAAGATTCCGTTTGACACACTGCAGGACTGGTGGTCGAAAAACCAGTCAAAGGTATACCACCTCTGTGTCCGCGACGGCAAGGCAATTTCTGACGATCCGTTTGCTGACTGGACGAACGGCGCAACAAAGGACCTGATCATCCTTCAGGGACATACTGCCAATGAGTATCAGTACTATCAGCATATCTATAATGATGATGCGGATTTTTTCAACGCAATCTGCAGCACAACAATGGAAACGCAGCTGGAGAGCGGCAGCGGGGAATTCCGCGCCGTGTTTGAGGATTACAGACAGGCATTGCTTGATCTGGGATATCCGGAGGATTCCATTGCAAGGCAGTACTGCAATGACCGTTCATTGGCGATCGGCAATACCTATCAGGCAACAAAACACGCAGAAAACGGCGGCAGGGGTTATTTTTACATCTTTGAGCAGCCTTATGACGGCACTATGGCGCAGTATGGCGCCGCTCACGCAATCGATTGTTATTATCTGTTCGGTTCTTTTGATGGAAATGAAGCCGCAGGCACAAAGGAAGAAGTTGATCTTTCGCGGAGATTTCAGCGCATGATCGCAAATTTCTGCTGTACCGGTGATCCTTCATTGGAAGACCTTGAATGGCCTGCATATTCTGCAGAGGACCGCTTCACAATGATGATCGGCCCGAATATGCGTGTTGAAAAAAATCCGGAGGGCAGGCGGGTAGAAGCCGCTCTGAAAATGGTAGATCTTCATGAGGATTTCAGATATCTGAAGAGCTTTTCTACCATACTTCCGCTTGTATGGGAACGGTATCCTGAAGCATTTGAAGCTTTTATCATGAGTATCCTGAATGCAGGATGAAGCTTTTGCTTCCTGTTAGTAAAATAATAATGACCACCGGTTTTTCCGGTGGTCATAGTTTATCAGACAAGTTTTTCCTGAAGGGATTTTCAGTCTTTCCTTACGTGGGTCAGCGCTTTTATGCGCTCCGAT
>JAZUFV010000214.1:0-2674 GCA_045640845.1 Lachnospiraceae bacterium | reverse complement strand
TTCAAAAACGTTATTTCATTCTGTTTTTGAATAATTTCCCCTGCATGCAGGCAGCGCAAAAAAACTGCCGCGTCATCCGCGGCAGTTGTAAATGGCTGTTCAATTATTGTTATGAGAAGAACGGCCCCTCCACAGAGAATCTTCCTATCAGCTCATCTGCCCTCTCCGGGCTCATATAATCAAGGAACTTTTTCATTTTATCAGTCAGAACTCCGTCTTTCTTCCATGCAAAAACCATGTTGAAAACAGGGGAATCTTCAATACTGATCACCTTGTACTTTTTCTCGTGGAAGTTTACAAACATATGCCCAGCTGCCACATACACTTCGTTTTTATGGTGCCACAGATAATCAAGCGCCGTGATTTCCTTTGATGTCTGGAAAGAAACTTTCGGTTCGAATCCGGAATTGTTGCAGGCGTTTCGCAGGATGCTGAAAATATTGGATTTCGGAAGAGTTGTGATAATATTGTATTCCTTTAAGGAATAAAGTTTTATGGAATCAAGTTTTGCCAGCGGGGACGTCACAGGCACGACTGCACATAGTCTCTCGCTGCAGTAGGTCTGGTAATTGATCTGTGAAGTCTCGATGCCATAATCAGTTGAAAATGCTATGTCCGCATCACCGTTTGTCAGTGAGTCGATACAGAAGCGGTCACCCAGCTCAGTAACATTGATATTGACCTCCGGATTCCCCAGATGAAACTGGTCAACTCCCTCCAGGATTCCGTAATTGGCCATATCCGAAACGCCCACCAGCACAAATGACATATCGTTTGAGGAGCCATGTTTTCGCAGGCTGTCACGAACTGCTATTACCTGATCATAATATGACAGAAGTCGGTTGCATTCCTTAAGCATCACCCTGCCCTCATTTGTCATCTCAATTTTTCTGCCGTTCTTGATGAAGAGCCTGAAACCGCACTCATTCTCAAGAGACTGAATATATTTTGAGACCGAAGGCTGAGACATAAAAAGGGAATCGGCAGCTTTAGAAAAGCTGCCGTATTTCATCAACGCTCTGTAACACTGCATCTGGATAATGTCCATTAGTCCCCCTTATCAGGCTTCCATAACAAAATAGTTCAGAACTTCATTTCATATCAATAATTAGCAATGGCGACAATGATCACTAATAAATAGATCAGCCAGAACACTGCCATAATGATTCCCACGATCAGCCCGACCATTGACAGGATTTTTCCAGGCTTTGCTGTGCCGACAAGCTTGCCGTAATCCCTCACATAAGCCTTTGCTCTTCCGAGGCCGATTGCACCAAAGATAAGGCCGATGCCTATCTCGCAGAGAGCAACAGCCAGGATACCCATTGTGAGGATTCCTTTTCCTGAAGGATATTCTGTGGTCTGCTGTGTGTACTGGCCCGGCTGCTCATAAACAGGTTCCTGTACAGGCTGTGCTTCCGGTACAGGTGCAGGTGCTGTCTGTGCCTCCAGTTCTTCCGGAGTAATGGCCTTCTTTAAAGCAGCTCCGCACTCAGGGCAGAAAGCTGCGCTATCATCTACTTTATTTCCGCAATTCTGACAAAACATAATGTTCCCCCTTCTTTCTAAAACGCTGTCTTTATTCTAAATTCCGCATGGCCTGCAGTCAATAACGTTTTTACTCTTCCATGGCAAAAAGTGCTGCACCTATGGCTCCGCAGATCTGTGCCTTGTCGCTCACAAAAAGCTCTGCACCCAGTTTTTCCTCAAGAGCCTTCACCACGCCGGCATTGTTTGCCACGCCGCCGGTCATAATAAATTCTTTTTCAGGAGAAACGCGTTTTGAAAGCGCCGCCACCTTTGAAGCCACGGAGTTGTTGAGGCCATGAACGATGTTTGCCACAGACTTGTTCTGAGCAACAAGCGATACCACCTCAGATTCCGCAAACACAGTGCACATGCTTGAAATGGCAATGTCCTCTGTCCATTCAAGTCCGGCCCTGCTCATTTCCTCAAGGGAAAGCCCCAGTGTGCGCGCCATCATCTCAAGAAAACGCCCCGTTCCGGCAGCGCACTTATCGTTCATTACAAAGTTTTCCACGTTGCCCTGCGCATCAATCCTGATTACCTTGCTGTCCTGTCCGCCGATGTCAATAACAGTCCTCGCCGCCGGATTCAGAAAGTTGGCGCCTCTTGCGTGGCAGGTGATCTCCGTAACGGAATTTTCACCTTCCTGGATATAATCGCGCCCATAGCCTGTCTTTACTATGCTTCTTATGTCCGCCCTGGTTATGCCCGCTTCCTTAATGGCGGCTTCAAGCGCCTCTTCGGCAGATATATTTGCGCCGCCTCCGGTAGGGATGATAACCGATGCCACAATATCCTTTGCACTGTTCATGATGACAACATCCGTGCTTGTTGAACCGCTGTCTATTCCGGCCACATAACCACTTTCCGGATTCTTTTCAGCCGCATTCTTTTCTGCTGTACACTCCGCATAAGCTCCGCCCGCAAGGGTTTCCGCAAAAGCCTCTATCCTGGTTTTCAGCTGGCCCTCTGCCTGACGTGTGTAATCAGTCTCCAGCTTAAGCACGGGCAGACCGGCTGCCTCTTTTACCTCAGCATACTCCAGCTCGTAAAATTCGCAGAACTTTATGGTATGGTAGATTATTCCTTTTAAATTAGGGTCGTTAACAATCTCACGGCGTTTTTCGATAAGGCCCATCCTTCCGCA
>JAZUFV010000213.1:0-12649 GCA_045640845.1 Lachnospiraceae bacterium | reverse complement strand
GCCTATCCTCACGCACTCTTTGCTAAGTGCTTTCGGTTAATGTGTGCAAAGCTGGCACAAGCGGCCTGCGGCGAATGCCTCAACTGAAATGCCGCCCGACCGTTCCTTGTGATATGCAGGGCGGCGGCTGTAAACCCCAGGCACATGACATAAAGAGTCGGAATCTTCCGATTATTCTTGTATGACAACTATTGGTATGCTATGATTCTTATGCTTTCCAAGCACCTTCAAAGATATATTTCAGGGTCTTCACCCAATCACTTCTGTCTTTGAAACGCAAATATGAATTACTCAAAAAGGCTTTGCCGTCTGAAGTCCCGTTTTCGGTTTTCACGCACGCCATTGGGGCAGATTTCATTAATTCTTCTATCAATTTTTGCTCTATACTTCTTAAAAAGTATAGCAATTGTATTATAAAGGAGGTTCTTCATGTTTCTTGTGTTGTCTTTCAACAGTGCGCTGGAATACTGGCTTTCCGGATCGCATCGTCACTATCCGTCGTCTGATATTCTTAATTATCCAAGGTGCTCTCTTCCCCCGGAATTCGGACACTCTTTTAGTTCTATGGACGCTGCCGATATTCTTGACCAGGCTAATCTATCCGGCAAAATTCATCTCATGATACCGGACAAGAATTCCCGGCCAAGAGGAACTTCGTATGTCTGGCACGTTGTTCCCGACCATCTACTTCTAAAGAGTTATATTAAAATATCTGATTTTCTCTATGTTTCAAGCCCCGAACTTACATTTCTGCAGTGTGCATCCTTCTGCACTCTCCCGCAGCTCGTTCTTATAGCAAACGCCATGTGCGGAACCTATGTAATCAACGAAACCCTTGAGGGCGGAATGGAAAAAAGGGAACCCCTCACGTCTGTCGAAAAGATATCAGCATATCTTCATAAAACTCAGAATGTAAAGGGAATCAGAAAAGCTCGTTTGGCCATAGGATATGCTCATAATAGTTCTGCATCACCGGTAGAAAGTAAGCTTGCTGCGCTCTTTGTGCTTCCAACAAAAATGGGTGGGTACGGGTTTAGGCATCTGCAGCTTAATGCTCCCATTCGGTTAAGTTCAAACGCTGCCGAATACCTTGGTCAACACCTTTGCTATGCTGATATTCTTATAGAAAACAGGGTCATTATTGAATATGACAGTCTATTTTGGCACCTGAATGAGCAAAAATTCATCCATGACAAAAATCGCAGTGCTGCTCTTCAGCAATGTGGGTTTAAGGTTTTTCAGATAACTCCCGAACAATTAAAAAACTTTTCAACTATTGAAAGTTTTATGGCACTCATCAGAATAGAATTTCCTGGCAGATCACGTTCAGCAACCCTGATAAAGTATTTTGAATTACGTTATCAGACAGTCCTCAGTATTCTTACATTCAAACCTTCCTTATTATTTTGAATCAACGCCATACCTGCCTTAACTTTCTTCTGTGACTTCCGTAAAAACGTCACTGTAATCCAGTTGACGGGTACTAATCCCTTCAAATATGTCATCCAAATCCAGTTGGCGGGTACAGTGGCTACCCGTCAACTGAATTTGATTTACACTTTCGCGGCTGACTGTACCCGCCAACTGAATTTGATTTACACTTTCACGGCTGACTGTACCCGCCAACTGAATTTGGTTTACACTTTTACGGCTAACTGTACCCGACAACTGAATTTGGTTTACACTTTCGCGGCTGACTGTACCCGCCAACTGAATTTGGTTTACACTTTCGCGGCTGACTGTACCCGACAATCACAATTTCTGCTGCTTAAAGTCGCAGGCAGACACTTGTAAGAGGACATTGCTATTGATATATTAGTACTGATCAATATGCAAGCCATTTCCGGACCACATTGTTAAAAGGCTGTTGTCTGAGGACGCGCCTCCGGAAAGGATTTGGGAGCAGCTGCACCCTATATTCAGAAAGGAGCAGAAATGATATCTGTATACGAAGAGCGTCTGAAACGTTTCAGTGATGTTGTTGCCATGCGTCCGGTTGATAAAATTCCGGTGTCGGTAAATGGCCCGGCGTATATTGCCCGCAGCCAAAAAATATTGCTGAAGGACTATATTACAGACTATCCCCGTGCCGTACAGGCCGGCATCAATCTGTTCCACCAGCTTGAAACGGCAGATTTTATTCAGACTCCCATTATCTGCCCGCATGTTCTTTCATCCCAGTGGCTTTCACCGATCGCGCTCCCGGGTAAAGAACTTCCCGATGATGCGCTCTGGCAGGTAAAAGAGCAGGAAACCCTGAAATATGAAGATTATGAGCGTGTTCTGAAAGACGGATTCATGAGTTTTTATGATTGGGTCCTTACTGAAAAGCTGAATGATGTTAACTCAAAGCTTACAGCGTTCTCGCAGTATGGTCCGATTGCAAAGCAGAAAATGACAGACGCGGGAATTCCCGTTATCAATGACTGCGCACCTCTGGTTCAGCCCTTCGAATATTTCTGCGGCGGACGCGGGCTGATGAATTTCTTCTGCGAAGACCTGTTCGAAAAAGACTACATGAAAGCTGTTTTCGACAAAACCATGGAAGACCTGATCCCGTATTATAAAAAACTCCTTTCTGAATCCAGGCCTCTTGGCGCATGGGTGGGCGGATGGCGTTCCGCACCTTGTATGCTGTCTGATGAAATGTTTGACACTTTCGTATGGCCGTATATGAAACAGATTGCCGAAGCTGTACTTGAAGCGGGAGTGGTACCTATTTTCCATCTGGATTCCAATTGGGACAGAATGATCCACCGTTTTCTGGAATTTCCTGAACATACCTGTATCATTTCCCTTGATGGAACCACCGATATCAAACGTGCCCGTCAGGTTCTTGGTGGCCACAGCTGCCTGATGGGAGATGTTCCTGCACAGATGCAGGCTTTCGGCACAGCTGACGAAGTCTACCGGTATACAACAGATATAATTGAAGCCTGCGGGCCGGAGACAGGCCTGATCGTATGCTCCGGCTGCGATATTGCGCCTAATGCCAAAGATGAAAACATAAAGGCCATGGTTGATGCTGCGGCCGACTTTCTGCACTGATTATCAATTGCCGCCCGTCCTGTATACATTTATGCATTCGCCTCTTTCGGCCGGCAACAGGCGAAAGCGGTTTCATTCATTTTTCACTTTTATCCGACTCTGATGTGCTATAATCTGCGTATGGCTAAGATTCCGAAATCATTGTTTTATATTCTTTCATTCACCTGGGGCGCCATGTACACCTTTGCAGGACTTTTTGTTGCCCTGGTGATGATCATCACCGGCCACAAACCAAAAAAATGGGGATACGGCTGGTTTTTTGAGGTCGGCAAAAAAAGCTGGGGCGGTGCCAGCTGGGGTTTTATCTTCCTTAAGGATAAATATGACAGCCGCCGCATTAAAAATCATGAGTTCGGACATGCCATTCAGAACTGTTTCTTCGGACCGTTCATGATTCCGCTCGTTACGCTGCCTTCAACGCTGCGTTACTGGTTCCGCCGACTGCAGGAAAAAAGCGGCCATCTTCCGAAGACCGCTTATGATGATATCTGGTTTGAAAATCAGGCAACCCGTCTGGGCACCGACAAGATTGACACACTTTATGACGATTAATCTGTCAGTTTTTCTATTATAGCCCTGCCTACCCGGAAATTATTGTTCATTGCCGTTTCAAAAACATCAGAGGTTTCTGAGTTTTCTTCAGTTACGGTTGAAACAAAATCCGCTTCGTTCCAAAGCTTTTCAGGACTGTCACCGTCCAGAAAAACATCCATGTTTACAACTGCATGAATGGCGATCAGCCTGTCCAGCAGACCAAATCTCTCTGCTGCAGCTGCCACCGCAACATCCTCCATCTCCGAAACAGCATACGGATCACGGCAGCCGTAATATTCCACCTGCTGCAAAGCGTGCTGATGGCCGTAAAAGCCCTTCCAGTAGTTATCACCGCTGACAGACGTGCCAAGCACGACTTTTGGATCTCTCAGGGCCCAGTCTTCGCCCGGGAATGACTTTGCCATAAGCTTTTTCGTATTCTCAGTCGTATCAAGCTTTATATCCTTCACCGCATCAAACAGTCCGTCTGCCAGAGAGGCATTTAAACGCTTGAAACAGGTTTCATCGAAACATTTATCAGGGAACCAGAGTTTGTCCGTATTCGGGTCGCTCATTTCCCTTATATCGGCTGCATGGCCAAGATCAAAATCCACCGTTGATGTGACGATGCAGACATCGCCCATCGTACAATAACCTCTGGCACCGCCGGCACAGCCAAGCGTGAGTATATAAGCATCGGTAAAGTCAAAACGGCTGTCAGCCAGTATCGTTGTGATAGCAATGGCGTTGTTGACCTTACCTATTCCGGAAACATACAGAGCCACGCCTGTTTCAACATTGACAGTGACCTCCCTTCCGCCTGCAACGATGAATGTCTCACCGTCTTTAACGAACTCCTCGCAGAACAGTCTGCCCTCACCGGGTAAGCTGCTCTCACTGCTGAATTCAAAGTGCGGCACTATCAAAAGTTTTATCCTGATTTTACCTCTCATTTGCAAAGACCTTTCACAGACTTGAGGAATGCTTCCACATCCGATTCTTCACTGCCCCAGCCAAGAACCAGCCTTACAGGCAGCATGCCGTTTTCTGCAGGAGCCCACTCATAGAAGAAGAAATCTTTTTCCAGGGCACGGACCATTTTCTCAGGCAGGATAGGGAACACCTGGTTTGTCGGAGACGTACCGAAGAATTCAAATCCCATTTCCTTAAGCCCATCCCTCAGTTTTTCAGCCAGTTCATTTGCGTGTCTTGCCATCTCAAAATACAGGCAGTCCTCGCCGCCCTCAAAAAGAGCTTCAAACTGAACTCCCAAAAGGCGTCCTTTTGCAAGCATTCCGCCCTGACGCTTTATCATCCATCTGAAGTGGTCATTTAACTCTTTTCTGAGAATTACCAGAGCTTCGCCAAACAGAGCACCGTTTTTTGTTCCGCCGATATAAAAAGCGTCGCAGTTATTTGCCAGTTCATTCAGAGTGATGTCATTTGCCTTGCATGTAAGTGCGGAGCCGAGTCTGGCGCCATCAACATAAAGGTATATATCCCTCTCACGGCACTTTGCATACAGGGCCGTAAGCTCAGCCTTGCTGTAAATGGTTCCGCTTTCGGTCGGCTGTGAAATGTAGACCATCCCCGGCTTTGGTGTATGCTCGTCTTCATACTCAAGAAATGCCTTGTCAACCAGTTCAGGCGTGACTTTTCCGTCTATTCCCTCAACAGTGGTGACCCTGTGGCCGGTGGCTTCTATTGCGCCGGTCTCATGGTGGTAGATGTGTCCGCTCTCAGCAGCAATAACAGTCTCGTAAGGTCTGAGCGCGTTTGCAATTACAGTGATGTTGCACGGAGTTCCGCCTATCATCAGATGTATGTCACAATCCTCCACGCCGATAAGCTTCTTTATCATTGCAGCAGCGTTCGCGCAGTGATCATCCAAGCTGTAGCCATCGCTGTGCTCCATATTTGTTTTCATAAGCGCTTCCATTACTTTCGGATGCGCACCCTGGCTGTAGTCTGAGCGAAAATAAATCATAATATCTCCTTTTTAGCATCATTTCTGCGGGTTATAAAATCCTTTTCAATTATAAGTATTATATGCGGAAACGGCAAGAAGCAAGAAAGGACAAAATCCTGTCTGAAGCGAAAAAACTGCCGCACATCTGTGCGGCAGTTCCTTATTAGCGTGCATTAGAGGATTCGAACCCCCGACCTTCTGGTCCGTAGCCAGACGCTCTATCCAGCTGAGCTAAATGCACACGTCAGCGTTAGATATATTACAACCTGCCCCCTGAATTTGTCAATAGCAATTTTTACAGGGGCCGGCGCAATTACTCTGCTGCTGCGGTCAGCTGAGGCAGACTTTCCTCCTTCGGAGCCTTATTCTTGCTCCTGAGAGTGATTATCGGCGCACCATGGTTTTCGATATAATCCCTGGTGATGGTCACCGTGCCTATGCTGTCGTCCTTAGGAATCTCATACATGATATCCAGCATAACCTCCTCAATTATGGACCTCAGTCCTCTGGCGCCGGCTTCCTTCTTTGCAGCCCTTTCAGCCAAAGCTGCAAGCGCGTCATCTTCAAACAGCAGCTGAACCTCATCCAGCTCAAGAAGCTTCTGATACTGTTTCAGGATGGCATTCTTAGGCTCTTTGAAAACCTTTACCAGCATGTCTGTTGACAGCGCATGCAATGTGCAGAGAACCGGCAGCCTTCCCAGAAACTCAGGGATCATTCCGAATTTTCTTAAGTCCTCTGTCTCGGTCTTGCTGAAGATATCGTCATCCTTATCATATTTATCCTTCAGCTCGGCATTGAAACCGATGCTGCTCTTTTCATTCAGCCGTTCCTTGATGATGCCTTCAAGATCAGGGAAAGCACCGCCGCAGATGAACAGGATATTCTTTGTGTTCATGGTTGTAAGAGGAACCATTGCATTCTTGCTGGTTGCACCCACAGGAACTTCAACTTCGCTGCCCTCAAGCATCTTGAGGAGTCCCTGCTGAACCGATTCACCGCTTACGTCACGCCCGCGGGTGGAATTCTTCTTTGCGATCTTATCGATCTCATCTATAAAAACAATGCCCACCTCGGCGCGGTCAACATCGTTGCCGGCAGCCTGAAGAAGCTTGCTGAGTACGCTTTCAATATCATCACCGATATACCCTGCCTCGGTAAGGCTGGTTGCATCAGTGATTGCCAGCGGCACGTCAAGAATTTTTGCCAGCGTCCTTACTATATGTGTTTTTCCGCAGCCGGTAGGGCCGATCATAAGTACATTGGATTTCTCAATATCGACATCACCGTCGTCAGCCGGAGCTCCGGAAATAATTCTCTTGTAATGGTTGTATACAGCAACAGAAATGATCTTCTTAGCCTGTTCCTGTCCCACAACATATTCATCCAGCTTTGCTTTCAGTTTGTGAGGCGGAAGAACTTTTGCAGGATCAATTACCGGCTCTGACTTTTCGCCCGGTTTTCTTCTTTTGACCTGCTGCTTTGGATTATTCGTGCCGAATCCAAGCCCGTTCTGAAGATCAGCCAGATTGATAAATCCGATGTTTGCCACTTTTTTAGGGCGTTCTTTTTTATCATCCGGTTCGGCAGGACCTTCAGGTTTTCCTTCTTTGACCGTCTTTACCGGTTCAGGAAGAGGCTCAGCCACATCGCCGTCAGTCTTTTCCTCAACAACTGTGGTGCCGTCAAACTGATTTCCGAAAGGCATTCCCATAAACGGAGGCAGCCCGAGGTTGCCCATATTGAACCCGCTCTCTCCAAAAGAATCAAGCATCTTCTGAAGGCAGTCCACGCACACGTAGGTGTTGCCCGGCATCTTCAGCATCTTGCCGGCCGCGCTTTCAGGCCTGTGGCAGACGCTGCAGAATTTCTCAAAGTTATCGTTTCTGTTTTCTTCTGACATAAATCAAATATCCTTTTTCGTATCAATGGGAGCACGGCCTGCGGCCACGCTCCCCTGAAGTTTTTTATTAAATTTAACAGCCGTTTCAGCTGATGACCGGTGTCAGGACAACATCAATATCCTTTTCCCTGTAGCCGTTTCCCGTATATCTCATGATGGTCACGGTAACTTCATCACCTGCGCTGTACTTTGTAAGCTCTTCCTGGAGCTCAGCCATGGTGCCGACCACCTTGCCGTCAAATCCGATAATTATATCGCCTTCTTCAAGTCCGGCTTCCTCAGCGCCGCCGCCCTTAACAGTGTTAAGAATGTAGATGCCTTCTGTAAGTCCGTAGGTTCTTGCCAGGTTGCTGTCAATATCTCTTCCGTAAATCCCAAGGTAAGCACCTGTAGCTGACTCGATGTCTTCATCCTCATATTCTTCATTGACCGAGCGGCTCATCATATCCAGGATCTCATCATAATATGTTTGGATTGAAATTGCGTAGCATACGCCTTCAACGCTTGTTGAGCTGATCTTGGCCTCGCTGATGCCGATGATCTCGCCTCTTGCATTAAGCATGCAGCCGCCTGAATTTCCCTGATTGATGGCTGCGTCTGTCTGGATGACGGTCATCTCTCTGTCCTCAGATGTGAACGTCCTGTCCTTTGCACTTACAACGCCGGTAACAACGCTCTGTCCGTATCCGAGTGCATTTCCGATAACAATGACACCCTCGCCGACTCTTACATCATCCTGGCTCATTACAGCGATGCTGATGTTATCCAGTGTTTCTTCTTCTATATCACCGATAGGCAGTGCAACGATTGCGATATCGTGAACTGAGTCAGTACTCTTTACATATCCGTCAACAGCGCTGTCATCGCAGAATGTTACGTAAAGTGAAGAGCAGTCTTCAACAACGTGATAGCTGGTGAGGATCAGCAGTTCTTCGTCTGTCTTTCCCACAATGGTACCTGAGCCGAGTCCGCTCTCAACTTCCTTCTTTTCCTGTGGATCAGAAGGCTGTGAGTCTTCATATGCTCCGCCGTAGAACTGTCTGAAGAATTCTTCAAATGCTCCGCCGAATCCGCCAAATCCGCCGAATCCGTCAAAGCCGCCTGCATTGACCAGCGTACGTGATGTTATTGAAACCACCGAAGGCATTGCCTGTTCAACAATGGCGGAAACATCAGTCACAACGGTTCCTGCCCGTACAACGACCTCCGGAATGGTTCCGATAATGACATTTGCCCCGGGTTCGGCTGCTTCAGGTGTTTCCTCCTCGATCAGTCCGGAAATGACGTCGCCGATAAAGTGATCGTCACCCTGTTCTTCCTGGATTTCTTCAAGCTTTCCGGATTCCACCAGATTGGTCAGCGCCCTGATTCCGAAAATGCCGCCCACAACTATTGCGGCAATCAGCAGGAACACCCCGATAGCCACCGGAATCCACCATTTTGCCTTTTTCGGCTTTTCCGGTTTCTTCTCAGGCTGTGTGTTGTACTTATCTGTGTCAGGTTCCCATTTTGAAGGATTCTGATTATCCTGATTGTTCATATCGCTCATAATTCTGCCTCCGATCCATGTAGCTTTTTGATCTTGCCGAATTAAATATTATTTTTGAATTGTGTCTGTTCTGTGTCATCAATGTGGCAGGTTGATGAACTTTCCTGAATGCAGAGAGCCTTGCCGATCGTGCTGTCATATGCGGTCTTCATAGGAGCCGTAATAAAGACGATCGCAACTGCCAAAATCACCAGCAGCCTGCCGAATGTATAGAACCGGTCTATGATCTTGCCGATGAGCAGGCAGATCATCGCAAACAGCGATGCGATCAGATATCCCGTGAGGTATGTTGTAAGAGTCTCGGTCACGTCAGTATCAGCCGGGAATGTGTATGTGTAAATAAAGCTGATAAGGAATGTGAAGCCGACCGAGCCGAGGATAATGATAAATGCCTTAACCCCTGTTCTTATACGGTCCCACATATTAAGTCCGAGAGCAGCTGCTCCGCCGCCCAGAATTGCCAGTATGAAAAGCCAGCCGAAGTAGGTGATGTTTACCTCACCCACTGTTCCTCTTGTCTTGAAGAACTCAAAAACGGTTGTAAATATTTTAGCAAAACCCTCTCGTCTCTCCTCGGTCAGGAAGATGCATTCAAACATTCTCATAATGCCGTGCTCGCCTGCAAACTTCCACCATGAGATGAATCCGCCCATGCTGAGGATCACATAAAATACAACAGATAGCCACCTTGCCGGTTTTGCCAGCATCTCAGCGAAATCCCGGAATCCGCAGGAAGCAATGTCAACAATGACCAGCAGCATCATGAATGCCGCGATAAGCTCAGCTCCCGGCCTCATTATGCACAGAACCGCGCTTGCCAGACCAAGGGCCCAGTATGTATATCCGCACTGTTCGTGGCAAAAGTAGGCAAACAGCATGAAACCAAGGATAAGCGCCGCAGCAGCATCAACATTCACCGTGTTGACAATCTGCATGTTTGAAATGACTACCCATGGCAGAAAAACCATGGCTGCGGCAGTGAAAAGTCCGACAAGAATGCTCTTCCACTGAATTCTTGAAAGAAGAGGAAGGATCATAGCCACAACAAAGATGTTTGCCGCCCTTATGATATTTACCTCAACAAATGTCTTGTCAAGTGAGGTGAACATCCAGCAGAAAAGGGCATATCCCGGCTGGTATCCCAGCTTTGCAACGGATGATACCGCAACTTTTTCAAAATTCTCGTTTTCTGCAATAAGGTTGATGTTGATGAGAGTCGGATTCGTTTCTGCTCCGGCCAGTGTCATATCCTTTGTTGAAAGGTAGATGACAACCATAAGAGCCAGAAATACAAAGAATCCCAGCGTAAATGTATTTACGGCAAGTGCCTTGAAGCGTTGTCTTCCCAGAGCCACGCACACGCTGATAAGGAACGCCACACCGCAGATAATCAGCAGTGCCACGACGCCCACTGAAAGCTTGCCGAGATATCCTGCCGCATAAAGCACAAGAATGTCCACAAAAACAGCCAGTGCAGCTGTCTCTTCAAAACGCCTTTCGAAAATTACGGAAAATGTCACCGCCAGCGCAATTATTGATGCACAAAACAAAGCATAAAATAACATCCGTTTTTCCCCTCTAATCTTCTTCCATTGTTATTATTCCGGAACTCTGGTTTATTATGAAACCATCGTCCTGCATTCCTTTTTCTTCGAACATTGTCTCCAGAAGGCTGTCCAGAAACTGTTCCCTGTCAAAATGCTTTTCACTGTACTGAATGGCTGCTTCCCCGTAAGCCTCAAGCTTTTCCTTCGGGCTTCTGTAGAGCTTCATCACAGCCTCAAACAGTCCGTCCTTATTTCCTCCGTCAACGGAGATTCCGCATTTTGCCTCTTTTATGATATGTCTCTCGGCACCTCCGCCCGTGATCAGCACAGGCTTTCCGGCGCTCATATAGTCAATTACATCTTCAACCGGCGCATATTCTCCGCGGCGCTCGGGTCTGCCGCAGGAAAGGAAAGCATCCGCAATGTTAAAGTACTTTGCCCGCCCGTCAGGGCTTTCTTCCTCTTCAAAGAACACTATGTCCGTAAGCCTTTTCTTTGAGGTGAGCTTTTTGAGCCGTTTAAGCTCAGGTCCCGTTCCCACAAGAATAAACTTAAGATCCCGTATCCCGCTCATATCCAGCTTCTCAGCCGCATCTATTACCGGGTCAAGATCATGCTCTTCGTCGATTCTCCCTGTATAGACCACGTTAAAGCTTCCGGCAAAGCGCTCCATCACATTGATGTCCTTCACTTTTTCGGTCACACTTTTATCTGCATAAAAAGGCAGGTAATCCACCTTGTTAGGATGAATGTGCAGCTCGCCCGTGAAAAATCTTTTTGCGTTTTCATTCACCGTTATGATCTTATCCGATGCCAGATATATCTTTTCTGATGTCTTTCTGTACAGCTTTCTCAGCAGACCGTTCTGCAGGTCCATTTCCTGATAAAAACTGTACGGCCACACATCCACTGCCATGATCGTCACCGGGATATTCAGCTTTTTCCCGATCCACAGGCCCATTTTTGCACTCATTACCGGCGATCTCTGGAACACCAGCACTCCGTCATACGGGGCTTTCTTAAGTGCTCCCCGCTTGAACCTGCTGAAGAATGAAAATGAATAGTAGTTCAAAAGGACACGCGGCCCGGTGCCATCGTCGCGGTTGATCTCTCCTGCCCTGTAGACGGAAACCTTTCCGAAACGCTCGTATCTGTGGCCAAACATATGGTAGCCTTTAAAATACTTTCCGGACGGATAATTCGGCTGGCCAGCAAGCACATCCACTCTGCAGCCCCGTTCAGTCAGTCCGCTGCAGATATCGTTTATTCTCGTATTTTCAGGCCAGAAGCGCTGGCTGACTACCAGAATACGTTTGCTCATTCTTCCTCCGGATTTTAATGACAATACACTAGGTTAAATATTATCAAATTCTGCGGCTTTTATCAAACATATCTCATTGTTTAAATACGGTTTTTATGTTCACCTGCGAAAGTCAGACTGTGTTTTCCGCACTTTTGCGGAAATAAAAGCTCAAAAGCTGTAATTGGTTCTGTTTAAATGCAGAAAGATTGAGTATTATAGAGTGGTAGTTCCGATTATGAACGAAAACATTCCGGCAACAGGTGACAAGAATGAAATTTTTGCAAAAACTCGGGAAAGCGCTGATGCTCCCCATTGCGGTAATGCCTATCTGCGGCATTCTTATGGGAATAGGATATATGATGTGCCCTGCAAGTATGCAGGGGGGTGACATCTGCGGAATCGTCCCTACGATAGGATATATTTTAACTAAAGCAGGCGGCGCGGTAATCAATAATATTGCATGGCTGTTTGTAATAGGCGTTTCTGTCGGAATGTCAGATGATAAAAACGGCTCGGTCTGTCTGGCAGGCCTTGTCAATTACCTGATGGTAATTACATTACTTTCACCGGCAGTTGTTTCGGGAGTGATCGGGCCAATCCCTGAAGATTCGGCAGCCTTTCTGGCTTTCTCTAAAATACAGAATCCGTTTATTGCGATACTGTGCGGTATTCTCGCCGCAATATGTTACAACAAGTTTAAAAATATAACCCTCCCGGATTTCCTGGCATTTTTCAGCGGACGCCGGTTTGTTGTGATCATCAGTGCTCTGATATCGGTTATGCAAGTCGGATCGTA
>JAZUFV010000212.1:0-3513 GCA_045640845.1 Lachnospiraceae bacterium | reverse complement strand
CAGTGCCGTCTGCGTGATGTTCTTTGTTAAAAGCTACAGGCTCAGTGAGGATTCAAAAAATCTGTCGTTCGCTTCCAGGGAAGCGGCAAACGTGGGAGAACTTGTGCATGCGGCATCTTCCCCGGAAGATTTCCTTGACAGCCTGGATACAGTCTATCCGGAATCAGCCGGGAAAGATGATGAAAAACAGTTTTTCTTTGATAAAAACTATAAGCTCTGCAGTGAAGCTGAGGCTGTATTCTGCATGAATGTGGGGCTGAGATATGCCAAAAATGAAGTGGCCGGCACAGATATGGCTGCTCAGATAGAAATTGTAAAAACAGCAGACGGAAGTGAGATTTATTCAATTTCTGCCGCGCATCATATTGCAGGAGGAAGCCGATGAAGAAAAAAAGCAGCGTATCCTTCAATAGCGTGGGCACTTCCCTTCTGTTGGTAGTTTTTCTTGCAATTTGCCTTGTGACATTTGCAGTGTTATCATTTGTTACAGCACGAAACGACAACAGGATGTCCGCAGATCTGGCTGAGCGCAGGACAGAATACAACGCAGCCTGCAGCAAAGCCGAAGAGGCAGCACTTGCAGTGGACTTAGGTGTTGCGTCCGGACAGCTGCCTGAGGATCTGTTTTATAAAGACGGAACAAACGTAACATTCGAATATTCCGGAAAAACCGTAAGCTATACTATTGATATAAATGATACCCAGAAACTCGAAGTGGAGCTTTTGCTGGGCGGCAGCGGGAATTATACAGTCACAAAGTGGAAGGTAGTAAACTGAGGAGAAGAAAATGAACATCAAAGAGATCCTTGAAAAAGCAATTGAAGCTGAAGCAGCCGATGTGTTTATCATTGCCGGCGCACCTGTTTCCATAAGGCAGAACAGGTCGATAGTTCCGATCGATGATAAAAAGCTCTGGCCGGAGGATACACTGGAACTGATAAAGGAAATATACGGCCTTACAGATCAGAGGTCCATGGAAACACTGGAAAAGTTTGGCGATGATGACTTTGCCGTAACCATTCCGGGAATGTCGCGTTTCCGCGTGAGCACGTACCGCCAGAGAGGCTCTTTTTCCGCAGTAATAAGGGTAATCGCATTCCAGCTGCCTGATTTCCATGAGTTCAATATTCCGGAATATATCGTAAACCTGGGACGTGACCGCAAGGGAATGACACTTATCACCGGACCTGCCGCATCAGGAAAGAGCACCACTCTTGCCTGCATTATTGACCGTATAAATCATGAAAGAAACAGCCACGTGATAACACTGGAAGATCCGGTTGAATACCTTCACCGCCACGGAACCAGCGTTATCAGCCAGAGAGAGATAAATCTTGACAGTGAAAGTTATGTTAAGGCACTGCGTGCCGCACTTCGTCAGAGTCCGGACGTTATCCTTCTTGGTGAGATGCGTGACTACGAAACCATAAATGTGGCAATGACGGCAGCGGAGACCGGTCATCTCTTGTTCTCCACCCTTCATACTCTGGGCGCTTCAAACGCGATAGACAGAATCATAGATGTTTTCCCTGCAGACCAGCAGAGGCAGATTGCAGTTCAGCTTTCAATGGTACTGAATGCAGTTGTATCGCAGCAGCTGGTACCGTCTGTCAGCGGAGGAGTTGTTCCGGTGTTTGAGATCATGACAGTAACACCTGCAATCAGAAACATGATCCGTGACAACAAGGTACACCAGATAGAGGGACTGCTGTATTCATCATCACAGGAAAATATGATATCAACGGACCAGAGCCTTCTGAAGCTTTACAGGAACGGAGAGATCACCAGAGATACAGCTCTTACTTACGCAACCAATCCGGAGCTGCTTGAAAAGAAACTTTGATCAATGGCAAAAATTCATGCAGATATTAAAATAAACGGCATAGTCCAGGGAGTGGGCTTCAGGCCGTTTATTTATAAGAATGCAGTAAAGCTCGCCCTGGACGGGTGGATACGCAATACCAAAAGCGGGGTGGATATTGCGGTTGAAGGAGAGGAAAAGGCAGTCAGCCTTTTTCTTGAAAACATAAAAACGAAAGCACCGCGTCTGGCCCTGATCGAAACGATCGAGGCAGGTCTGAACGGCCCCCTTCAGGGTCTGGAATCATTTGAGATAATTAAAAGCCGCGCAGAGGGGAAACAGCTTACCTGGATTTCACCTGATACAGCTTTGTGCGATGACTGTCTCCGGGAAATGAATGACCCTTCGGACCGGAGATATGAGTACCCTTTTATTAACTGCACAAACTGCGGGCCGCGCCTTACAATAATAAAAAATATACCTTATGACAGGGTCTCAACAACAATGGCCGGTTTTGAGATGTGCCCGGAATGCGCCGCCGAATATAACGATCCGATGTCGCGGCGCTATCATGCGCAGCCGGACTGCTGCCCTGAATGCGGGCCGAAGGTTTTCTTTAAAGATGCCGGCGGGGTGAGCGAAGAGGATGCAATAGGCAAAACAAGGGCCGCCCTCAAAGAAGGGAAGATTGCTGCCGTGAAGGGGCTGGGTGGATTTCATCTGGCATGCCTGGCAGATAATGCTGAAAGCGCCGCAATTCTGAGACAGAGAAAACAGCGTGATGAAAAGCCTTTTGCCATAATGGTCAGGGACGCGCAGACAGCAGAAAAGTTCGCCCGGGTCACGGAGGACGAAAAGACACTGCTGGAAAGCTTCAGAAGACCGATAGTTCTTCTGGAAAAGAAGGATAAACGGAGCTTTTTAAGCATAAGCGAGAACGGATACATCGGTGTGATGCTTCCGTACACACCGCTTCATTATCTGCTGTTCAGGGATGGAATTGACAGCCTGATAATGACAAGCGCTAACCTTTCGGACAAGCCTATCATGTATAAAAATGATGAGGCTTTCAGCGAGCTTGCGGGAATAGCGGACTGCTTTCTTTATCACAACAGGGATATTGAGACCAGGTGTGATGATTCACTTATATTCGTGAGGGAAGGAAGGGAATACTTCCTCAGAAGGTCAAGGGGATATGTGCCGCTTTCACTGAAACTTAACGGCAGTGAAAGCCGGACAGACGGAATTCTGGCCTGCGGTGCTGAGCAGAAGGCATCATTTGTCATCACAAGAGGAGACCGGGCTTTCCCAAGCCAGCATATCGGCGACCTCAAGAATTTTGAAACCTTTGAAAATTACAGCGGGCAGATCAGGCATTTTGAAAACCTGTTTGAAACCGGGATCAGGAAGATAGTCTGTGATCTGCATCCTGATTATATTTCAACTGAGTACGCAGGAAAAAGAAGCGAAGAGGAAGGACTGCGGCTGCTTCAGGTGCAGCATCATCACGCACATATGGCGTCATGCATGGCAGATAACGGTCTTTCGGAAAAGTGCATCGGCATCATCTGGGACGGGACAGGCCTGGGTGAGGACGGCACCATCTGGGGCGGAGAATTCCTTGTGGGAGACCTTAAAGGCTTTGAGCGGAAGGCTTCGATAAGGCAGATAAAGCTTCCCGGCGGAGACAGGGCAGTTAAGGAGATATGGCG
>JAZUFV010000211.1:0-6454 GCA_045640845.1 Lachnospiraceae bacterium | reverse complement strand
ACAATTCCACAACGCAGGGCTCTTTAAGACATTCAAGCGCGGAAATTACAGCTGTAAGTTCCATCCTGTTGTTGGTTGTTTCCTTTTCTCCTCCGGAGATTTCTTTCTCCACACCTCTGTACTGCAAAACGGCACCCCAGCCGCCCGGACCGGGGTTACCGCTGCATGCGCCGTCTGTATAAATGGTTACGGTTTTTTTATTCTGCATTTTCCTCAGAAGCCGGCTCTTCCTCTTCGGCAACCCGTTCTGTTTTTTCTATGCAGATTATTTTTGCTCCGGCTGCCGGGCGCATAACGCGTACTCCCATTGTGGCACGGCCTTTTTCGCCTATGTCATCAACGGAAACACGTATAATGGTTCCGTCGTCAGTAATTACAAGCAGATCGTCACCGTTGTCTACCATCTTGACTCCTACAACGTATCCTGTTTTTTCGCTTATCTTGTAGTTTCTGACTCCAAGCCCGCCTCGTTTGCAGATTCTGTATTCGTCCAGGTCTGTCTTCTTACCGTAGCCGTTTTCTGTCACGGTCAGCAGGGCTCCGCCCTGTGCAGAGCTGCCGGCTCCGATAACATAGTCGCCTTCGCGGAGTTTAATTCCTCTTACACCTACTGCGGTTCTTCCCATTTGTCGTACTTCATCTTCCATGAAGCTTACTGCTGAACCTTCGTGGGTTGCAATCATAATGCGCTCGCTGCCGTTCGTTGACAGAACGGTTATAAGCTCGTCGCCTTCGTCAAGATTTATTGCTCTGATTCCGTTTGCACGGATATTCTTAAGTGCCGAAAGGGCAATTCTTTTAACTGTTCCGTTCTTTGTTACGAACAGCAGGAAGCTGTCTTCATCAAAGCCTCTTGCCTTGATCATCGCACTAACTTTTTCGGGATTCTCGCCGTTCTCGATAGGCAGAATGTTTACAATGTTCGTGCCCTTGGCTGTGCGTGATGCTGAAGGTATTGTATATCCTTTCTTTGCATATACGCGGCCGCTGTTCATGAAGAACAGAATATTATCATGCGTTGAAGCGGTAAATACCGTTTCAACAAAGTCTTCTTCTTTTGTTGACATCGCTCTGACGCCTTTTCCGCCGCGCCCCTGAGCTTTATATTCACTTACGGGCAGGCGCTTGATGTATCCCTGATGCGTAAGCGTGTAGACGGACTGCTCTTCCTGAATCAGGTCTTCATCTTCAATGTCTTCTTCTATATCCTGAATTTCGGTTCTTCGCTCATCGCCGAATTTGTCTCTTATCGCAATGAGTTCGTCTTTAAGCACAGCTTTTATTTTTTCAGGACTTGCAAGAAGATCTTTATAGTATGCTATTTTTTCCTCAAGCTCTTTATATTCGTTCTCAAGTTTTTCTCTGTTGAGCCCTTGCAGCTGGATCAGGCGCATGTCGCAGATTGCCTGAGCCTGGACCTCATCAAGTCCGAAGCGTTCCATAAGATTCTGCTTTGCATTGTCATAGCTGCTGCGGATAATTCTTATAACTTCATCGATGTTATCCTGAGCTATAAGGAGCCCCTCCAAAAGGTGTGCTCTCTCTTCGGCTTTTTTAAGGTCGAATTTTGTGCGGCGCACAATAAGCTCCTCCTGGAAGCCGAGATATTCATCGAGTATATGTCTTAGTGAAAGAATTTTGGGCTGGCTCTGATTGTCAACAAGAGCAAGCATATTGATGCTGAATGTTGACTGCATTGCGGTCTGGGCAAAAAGTCTGTTCAGAACTACCTGGGGATTCGCATCACGTTTGAGTTCAATTACAATACGCATTCCGTTGCGGTCAGTTTCATCGCGCAGATCGGAAATGCCATCCAGACGTTTTTCATGGATTTGGTCGGCAATGTCTTTAATGAGCTGGCGTTTGTTCACCTGATACGGGAGTTCCGTAACGATTATTCTCGTCCTGTGCTCGCGGCCGTACTCTTCGAATTCCGTGCGGGAGCGCACGGTAACTCTGCCTCTGCCGGTTGCATACGCCTGTCTTATTCCCGCTCTTCCGAGAATAATTCCTCTGGTCGGAAAATCCGGCCCCTGAATATGCTCCATAAGCTGGAACAGATCTGCTTCAGGATTGTCTAAAACGCACACGCAGGCATTAATTACTTCTGAAAGATTGTGCGGTGGGATATTTGTTGCCATACCTACTGCGATTCCGCTGGAACCGTTTACCAACAGGTTAGGGAATCTTGAGGGGAGCACTCTCGGCTCTTTGCGTGTCTCGTCAAAGTTCGGGTCCCAATCGACCGTGTCTTTATCGATATCGCGGAGCATTTCATTTGAAATCTTTGAGAGTCTGGCTTCTGTGTAACGGTATGCCGCCGGTGGATCTCCGTCTACTGAACCGAAGTTGCCATGGCCGTCAACCAGCATGTAACGCATTGAGAAATCCTGCGCCAGACGCACCATCGCCTCGTAAGCTGAAGCGTCACCATGCGGATGATAATGACCCAGAACATCGCCGACACAGGTCGCCGATTTTTTAAACGGTTTATCCGATGTGAGTCCGCCCTCATACATTGTATAAAGTATGCGGCGGTGAACAGGTTTTAGACCATCTCTAACATCGGGCAGAGCGCGCCCGACAATAACTGACATTGCATAGTCTATGTAGCTGGTCTTCATTTCTCCGACCAGCTCGGATTCTGTTATATGCTGCTCCGGAAATGCTATGTCCTCCGGATTATAATCTCTTTTATGTGCCATTAACGCTCCACCTCCTTATATGTCAATGTTAACAGCGTATTTGGCATGCTGCTCGATCCACTCGCGTCTGGGCTCAACTTCCTGTCCCATCAGAATGGTAAATGTCTGATCGGCTTCGATGGCATCTCCGAGAGTGATTCTTCTCAAAGTTCTCTTTTCAGGATCCATTGTTGTTTCCCAAAGCTCGTGCGGGTCCATTTCGCCCAGGCCTTTGAATCTTGAAATATCTATCTTCACATTTGGATTGTCTTCGCGCATTTCCGCACTGATTTTATCGCGCTCATCATCGGAATAAGCAACGCGCTGCGTCTTTCCTCTTGTGAGCTTATAGAGCGGAGGAACGGCTGAATATACATAGCCGTTTTCTATGAGCGGGCGCATATAGCGGAAGAAGAAGGTCAGCAGTAATGTTCTGATGTGACTTCCGTCAACATCCGCATCAGCCATGATGATAATCTTGTGGTAGCGCAGCTTTTCCATGTTGAACTCGTCACCTATTCCGGCACCGAGCGCGACTATCATCGGATAGAGTTTTTCATTTCCGTATATCTTATCTGCTCTTGCTTTTTCAACGTTGAGCATCTTGCCCCACATTGCCAGTATCGCCTGAAATCTGGAGTCACGTCCTTGAATGGCTGAGCCTGCTGCGGAGTCGCCCTCGACGATATATAACTCACAGAGCGACGGATCTCTTTCATTGCAGTCCTGAAGCTTGTCAGGCATCTGTCCGCTCTCAAGCCCTGTTTTTCGGCGGATTGTATCTTTGGCTTTTCTTGCCGCTTCGCGCGCGCGGCTTGCCATCATTCCCTTTTCCAGAATTGCTTTTGCAACAGACGGATGCTCTTCAAAGTATTCCGCCAGCTGGTCATTTACAATTCCGTCAACAAGAGTTCTTATATAAGCGTTTCCAAGCTTCTGTTTTGTCTGCCCTTCAAACTGGGCTTCGGGAAGCTTCACTGAAATAACGCAGGCTATGCCTTCTCTAACATCTTCTCCGGTTAGCTTGTCGGCATCGGTTTTAATAATGTTGTTTTTAAAACCGTAGTTGTTGATCACTCTTGTAAGCGCGGTTTTAAATCCCGTTTCGTGCATTCCGCCTTCAGGGGTATGCACATCGTTTGCAAAGCTCACTATGGTTTCGTTGAATCCGTCGTTATACTGCAGTGCAAGTTCCGCTATGGAGTCTTCCTTGCTTCCGCTGAGATATATAACATCATTGTGAATAAGAGTTTTGTTTTTGTTCAGATAGGATACATACTCTCTTATGCCGCCTTCATAGCAAAGAGATTCAGACTGTTCTTTGCCCTCACGCATATCGCTTATGCTTATTTTCAGACCGGCATTTAAAAATGCCTGCTGGCGCATACGTGTATGAAGGATTTCATATTCGTATACCGTATCATCAAACATTTCAGGGTCCGGCTTAAAGCGCACGGTCGTCCCTGTGCGGTCGGTTTTTCCTATGACCGTTATAGGCTCGGTAATGGCGCCGCGTGAAAAACGCATCTCATAAATTTTACCGTCTTTATGAACATGAACCTCCAGCCACTCAGAAAGAGCATTTACCACAGATGCGCCGACACCGTGAAGACCTCCGGAAACCTTATATCCTCCGCCGCCGAACTTACCGCCGGCATGAAGCACAGTAAACACAACTTCAAGAGCCGACTTTCCCGTCTGCTCCTGTATGTCAACAGGAATTCCGCGCCCGTTATCGCGTACGCAAATCACGTCGCCCTGTTCTATTATGACTTCAATATGATCGCAGAATCCCGCAAGTGCTTCGTCAATTGAGTTGTCAACAATTTCATACACCAGATGGTGAAGACCTGATGATGATGTTGAGCCTATATACATTCCAGGGCGTTTTCTTACAGCTTCAAGCCCTTCAAGGACCTGTATTTGCGAAGCATCGTATTCCTGAGCGTTTTTGTTTTTCAGTTCATCCATTGTTATTTAACCTCTTCTATACGTTTATTCAGTGTGGATGTTGCCATCTGGCTGAGATAAACGCCTTTGTCTTTGCTTATTACAAATGATTTCGGGATATCCTCAGATGCATTGATTACAAGACCCGCCTTTTCAGAAGCGGCAAGATATTTTCTCGTAATATGCGACTGAGAAGTAATATCCAGATCAAAAATTCCTATGATATCTTTCGAATCAAGAAATTTCCCTTTTCCAATACCAATGTACATCAGCGTATCCTTCCTTTTTCAACGAAGAACACTTTTCCGTTGGTTCTCTGAGATATTTCTTCATCCTCACAGCAGCTTATTATTGTCTGTCCGCCGCCGATTCTGTTTAGAACGAATTCTCTCCGTTTTGTATCAAGCTCTGAAAGAACATCATCCAGAAGCAGTATCGGATATTCCCCGGTTTCATTTAAAAGAATGTCTCTTTCGGCAAGCTTAATTGAAAGTGCCGCTGTTCTGGTTTGGCCCTGTGATGCAAAACTTCTTGCGGCGCTCCCGTTGATATTTATTTCAAGATCATCCTTATGAGCACCTGTAAGGCATTGCTCGCTTTCTATCTCAGCTTTTCTGTGGGCTTCCTGATGTTCAAGAATTTCGTAATAAATATCTTTCACAGAAGCAAACGGATCTGAAACCGTACTTACAGTTCTGTATTGGATTTCAAGATTTTCGCCGCTGCTGAATTCACTGTGAATGAGTGCAGCGCATTCATTCATTTTTTTCGCATATGCGGCCCTGTAGCGTATAAGCTTCGCACTGCAGCGGCATAAGCCTTCTGAAAATTCATCTAAAGTATCAAGCAGCGAAGGTTTTTCACGCCAATCTTTTAAAATTCTTGTTTTATGCTCAAACAGCCTGTTGAATTCCGCCAGTGTTTCAGCATACTGCGGTCTTATTTGTGAAATTGCTTCATCAAGAAGCTTTCTTCTTACTGAAGCCCCTTCTTTTATCAGATCAAGATCATCAGGGCAGAAAAGAACAGTATTGACCGTCCCTGAAAGTTCCGAAACTGTTTTTTTAACGCCGTTTACGAGTATCTTCTTAGCGCAGCCTGATTTTAAAGCAATGCTTATTGTCTGCTCTCTTCCCTGACTTTCAATATCAGCCAGTATTTCTGCCGCTGAATAGTCGAAATTAATGAGTTCTTTATCAAATCTCGTTCTGAAACTTCTTCCGCAGGAAAGCATATAGACCGCTTCAAGAAGATTTGTTTTCCCTTGAGCATTCAACCCGGAAATAATATTGATTCCGTCTTCAAAATCAACAGTCTCCCACTCGTAGTTTCTAAATCCGGTAAGAGCAATTTTTTTAAGCTTCATCTATCACTCTTATTTTCTGACCTTCAAATTCAACAGTATCGCCCGGTCTTACTTTTTTTCCTCTCTCTAAACAGGTTTCACCGTTTACTGAAACCAGACCTTCTCCTATAACGGTTTTAGCCTCTCCGCCTGTACCTACCAGAGCTGAAAATTTTAAAAGAGAATCAAGTTTTATATATTCTGTTTTTATTGATATTTCTTCCATTATGCGTGAAGTCTTACGGGAAGAATCATATATGTGAATGATTCACTTCCATCCGCTGCTTTTATCACACAGGGTGAAGATGAAGTGTTGAGACAGAGCATCAGATTATCTTTATCCGCAGCTTTCAGAGCTTCAATAACGTATCTGTCGTTGAAGCCTATTTCAAGTTCTTCCGCGCTGCCTCTGCATGTGCAGATATCTTCTGCCTTTCCGATAGGTGTTGTGCACACACAAAGTCGGAGGCCAAGC
>JAZUFV010000210.1:0-8622 GCA_045640845.1 Lachnospiraceae bacterium | reverse complement strand
CATAAGCTGTGAACATGCTTTTGTGATATAAGCTGCATTGCCGAATTTCTCGGCATAGACAATTCCATGATATGACTCATCAGGTGTTGTAAGTCCCGGGAACTTCTCTTTGTTAGCCATCCAGTCAAAGTTTCCGCTGTCAACAATTACTCCGCCGACAGTTGTTCCGTGTCCGTCAATATACTTTGTTGTTGAATGCGTAACAATATCTGCACCGTGCTCTATAGGCCTGCAGTTGATCGGTGTTGCAAACGTATTGTCAACAATAAGCGGGATTCCGTGATTGTGTGCAAGTTTAGCAAACTTTTCAAAATCCAGGATGTTTACGGTTGGATTTGTTATAGTCTCACCGAAGATGCACTTTGTATTAGGCTGAATGTACTTTTCAAGTTCTTCATAGGAAAGATTCTGGTCTACAAATGTGCAGTCAATTCCCATTTTCTTCATCGTTACGCCAAAGAGGTTATATGTACCTCCGTAAATTGAAGAAGACGTGATGAAATGGTCACCGGCATTGCAGATATTAAATACTGCAAAGAAGTTTGCTGCCTGTCCGGATGATGTAAGCATTGCTCCTACTCCGCCCTCCATGTCAGCTATCTTTGCTGCAACTGCATCATTTGTAGGGTTGGCAAGTCTTGTATAGAAATACCCGCTCTCTTCCAGATCAAAAAGCTTTCCCATAAAGTCTGATGTGTCATACTTAAAGGTTGTGCTCTGAACTATAGGAATCTGACGTGGATCTCCGTTACCTGCCTTATATCCGCTTGTTATACATTTGGTTTCAATTCTCTTTTCCATTTCAGCATTACCTTTCCGCTAATTGCGCAGATTTTTTCTATATTTTTTCATATCCCCCGGACATTTCCCGTTAAGAGCTCTTCTGACAGGCCATGAAATAAGGGAATAAACAACAGCAAGCAAAATACCGACTATTACCCTTGGAATGATCACTGCTATGAGTGCCTCCATAGTCATATATTTAAATATCACATATCCGTCAAGGCAGCTTGCCACCCAGTTAAGTACGACCAGCGCAGCCATTGATACAGCATTCGTTATTATGACAGGCCTGAAAGCGGCAGCTCTTGAAAATTTATTATAAATAAGACCCGCAAGAAGGCCCTGGACTGCTCCCGGTATCATCCAGATCGGAGTAGTGATCATAAGCCCGTATGTAAGCATCTGGCTTACAAAGGTTCCCAGAAGCCCCGTTATGAGTCCTTCAAGAGGCCCGCACAGGATTCCGGCCAGTACAAATGCCAGCGTGCTGATGTTGATCTTCAGATACATTCCCAGGAAAGGGATTGAAAGATTGAGCAGGCTGGCCAGCCACTCCAGTAAAATGTGCACTGCGATCATCATTGCGCAGATGCACAGATCCAGAACAGTCATTTTTTTCATATTGTCTCCTTTCGGCAGATACACTTCCGGTCTCAGATGAGAAAAAGCTCTGCTACAAACACTACCACTGCACACGCGCTGGCAACTATAAACAGGTTCTCCGTGAACCATGCAAGGAAAATACCCGCAACAAGGGCAATTGCCCCTGCCAGAGGACTCTGGGTTGCATTAATGATGGCAGGAACCGTCATTACAGCAAGTGTGACGTAAGGCACGTAATATAAAAAAGATTTTATAAAATTGTTATTTATCTTTCTGCGTATCAAAGTAACAGGCAGGGCCTTTGTAAGATACGTAACGACAATCATTATAATGATGTATATCAAAATATTCCAGTTCATTTTTAATCCTCCTCTTTGCGCGGAAACAGGAGGGCTGCAGCGGCAGCGATTACCACGGTAAGGATTATTGTCCTTAATCCCTCTGAAATATTTTTAACCACAGGCAGATAAGTCATGGCCGAAGAAAGTGCAAATGAAACCAGGACAAGTACTGCTATTATTTTATCCTTCTTTGCAGGAGGTATGATTATTGCAAGGAACATTCCGAAAAGGGCGACACTCAGGGCGCTGACCACCCTTAAGGGAAGCACGTTTCCGGCAAAGCACCCCAAAGCCGTTCCAAGAGCCCAGCAAGGCGACGCAACTATTGCGCATCCATAGTTGAACCATGGATTCAGGTATCCGGGCCTTGACATGCTTACGCCGAATATTTCATCCGTTACATAAAGACCCATTATCATTCTGTGGACTATATGGGTGCCCGGCTTTACCCTCTGGCTCATGGCGCTGCTCATCAGAAGATATCTTGCGTTTACAATGAATGTGACCACAACCATCTCAAGGAACGTCCCTGCGGCGGCTATGGTTGCAAACCCGGCATATTCACCGGCTGAGGCATTGCAGAACAGGCTTACTACCGTACTTGCAAATATTGAAAGGCCTGCTTTTTTTGCCATTATCCCAAGTGAAAATGCAACTGCAAAATAGCCAAGACCTATAGGTATTCCTGCCTTCAGGCCTTGTTTAAGTGCCATTTTGTTCTGTGATGTTTTTATAGAAAATTTTATTTTTTCAGAACTTACTTCCATTAACTGCTGTTACTGCCTATCTTAATTTTTTTCCTGTCTCAAAAGCTTTTCCGACCGTCTCACCGAGGACTCTGTACGAACAGTCGATAGGGTCAAAAGAAATAGGCTTAAGAAGATCAGCTGAAGGTTTTCCGTTTTTATCCAGTACCTTTTTATCTATGGCAATATTAATTATCTGTCCAAAGAGATGACCGTTTGATTCGTCGTAGCTTAAAAGTCTGCATTCCAGAGCCATAGGAAGCTCTTCGAATACAGGAGCGTCAACAAACTGGGATTTCTCCGGATGGAGTCCTGCCCTTTCAAGCTTATCCTGATTATGCTCGTAATTAGCCGAAATAAGGCCGACAAAATCGCAGGCATCCATTGTATCAAGAGTTCCGATGCTGACAGTAAACTCTTTTTTCAGCATTATGTTCTTTGATGTTTTATGCTCCGCGCTGAGGCAGAGATATATCTCTTCAGTATCGCTGATTCCGCCCCATGCAGCGTTCATGGCATCTGCCCTTCCCTGCTCGTCATATGTGCCGACAATAAATACCGCCTGAGGAAATGTCCACGGTTTTGCTCCGAAATTATATCTCATTTTATTTTCTCCTTATGTATTCCGTGTTTTCGTTCTTTGCAAGGTAATAGATAAGTCCCAGTGAAAGAACGAAGAATGTTACTGTATAGGTTTCAAACAGGTTTGTAAGACAGACAGCAAAGTACATGCCCGAAAGTATAAAGGAAAGCCTGTTATTCTTAGTGCGGCAGAGCTGCACAATTACAATTATTATCATGATAAGCGCCGCTGCCGTGCCTATTATGCCCGTCATATACGTGATCTCAAGGAACCAGCTGTGACAATGCGCGTAGCCATAGATTTTCTGTGATTTATCAACAACGGTTTCCAGGCCATTGCCCCATACAGGTTTTTGATGTATCCAGTCTATTGCCATATCCCAGATGTGGCGTCTTCCGTGAAATCCCGGGTCAAAGCCCAGTTTGCTTACCGGGTCCGTAATATTCATCCATATAATTGCAACATACGCTGCAATATCAACACCGATAAGAACTATCGGGTTCAGAAGCAGTCTTATAAATCTGGCAAATCTTTTGGATGCTATGCAGATGTCGCCGACTATCATGAATGCCAGGATCACACAGAATACAACAATCTGCGTGAGTGAATTGCACTTTATCGCCATGATCACGCTCATGGCCATTGCCGGATAATTCAGAAATTCAATCCACGCGCCGAAACGGTGTGCATATGCTGAGCCGCAGATGGCCATAGGAAGGACAAACTCAACTCCGCCGTTGTAATTTCCTACAAGTGAATAAAACTCATTCCTGTAAACATGCCACTCTTCCCACATGCCGATTCCGAAATATTTGAATACCGTGTATGTGTTTACGATGTTTATGGCAAGGAAAAGGAAAAATGCAATAAGCATGAACTTTTTCGGATTAACGCTGAAAAACACTGCCAGGTTAAGGAGCAGGAAAACAGCGGCAAGTGCCTTTGATCCAAGGGCACCCTCCATATCGGTTTCGTTTATATATGTGGAATAAATAAGGATTCCAATAAAAACAACTGACGCAAAAAGATACCAGTTATCGCGGAAAACCCTCACCCTGCTGCAGAAAAGCACTAAGAAGGCGATTATAAGAAATCCTCCGGTTATCCAGCGTGCATACGGGAGGTACTGCTGAACCTCCGGAATCATTTCCACCTCAGTAGGAAGGTAAAACGCTGCCTGGGCAACAAGAAATATTATCATTCCAAGTATGCTGTTAAGCACCTTTTTTGTAGTTCTTTCAACCGCATTCATCAGTCTTCTCCTCCTTCCCGGTTAATTAAATTAGGATTATAACATTAACGCAAAAATCTTTCCATAAATTAAAAAAATAAGGGGATCCGTTTTTATCCGGTTCCCCCTTTATTTTTTATAAGCCGTCTTTTAAAACTCCACTTTTGCTTTTGACGCAATATATGATTTGACCTGATCTTTTGCAATACCCAGAACGACAGCCAGCTCTCCATGGAGTTTATCCTCTGCCATCAGAAAATATTTTTCATCATTGGCAGTAATCTTTTTTCCTTCACTCAGCCTTTGCTTTTTTCTCTCATATATTGTTTTGAGAATACTGATGATCTCCCGGCAGTTGCATCCGCGGATCATGGTTTTATATATATTTTCACGTTCTTTCTCGTTTGATATCTCAACGGTCTCAATATCATTTATGGAATCAAGGAGCTCTTCAGCTTCCTTTTTGGAGATGATGTGCCTCATAACAACCTTATCATTATCACAAGGTGTATATATCCTGCTTTCCGGTGAATAATACGGCGTAAGAAAGTAGTAATCCTTATCCTTATCCGCACCGGAAAGTTCAGAAGGACCTATGCCCGTAACTGTGCAGACTCCTGTATTTCCGTATATTACAACGTCCCCTATTTTAAACACTCAGGCCTCCCTCCAAGCCAAATACCAAACCACAATTTTTGTATATTTTACCATTTATTCGCATAAAATGTAACACCTTTCTCAAATTTAAGTGTTTATTCCCATATGTTTTCTCAAGCGTGCCGCCCGTCTTTGATAATTATCACAAATCCGCCTCCGCATTTCGCTTTCAGATAGTACATCTTTTCTGTTGACGGTTCATATTCCCTGGTGTAAAATTCCACTCAATTAAATATCCCTGTGAAGCTCCCGGAATGATCAGACCGGCAGCTGAGGGACCTCTGGAGAATCTCATTTTGAGTGCCGAAGGTGCAAGGAAGCTTAAACTTCCGAATCTCTCAGGCAAAAGGACAGAGTAAATCTTAAGCGAAGATTTCTTCAGAGGCTGCACATATGGAGCAGTCTTTTTTTATTTATTAACAAATGGGAGGAATTAAAATGGTAGCAGAAGGAATTGATTATCTGGCTTCATACGACCCTGAAATCGCACGGGTCCTTGAGCTGGAACTTATGAGACAGAGAAACAATATTGAACTCATAGCTTCAGAAAACCTGGTCAGCCAGGAAGTAATGGTAGCCATGGGTTCGGTCATGACTAATAAATATGCTGAAGGATATCCGGGAAAAAGGTATTACGGCGGCTGCGAATATGTTGACATGGCGGAAAATATCTGCATTGAAAGAGCGAAGCTCATCTTTAATGCAAAATATGCTAACGTTCAGGCTCACAGCGGTTCCCAGGCAAATTATGCAGTTTATCTTGCACTTTGCCAGCCGGGCGATACTGTCCTGGGAATGGCTCTTGATCAGGGCGGACACCTGACTCACGGAAGCAGGGCAAACTTCTCCGGCAAAAATTACAACATCATTTCTTACGGCCTTGACCCGCAGACAGGTCTGATCGATTATGATCAGGTGCGCGACCTTGCCCGCGAACATAAACCGAAAATGATCATAGCCGGAGCATCTGCATATCCGAGATTTATTGATTATCAGGCTTTCAGTGAGATTGCCCACGAAGTAGGCGCTTATCTGATGGTTGACATGGCTCACATTGCCGGCCTTGTAGCTGCCGGTGAGCATCCTTCGCCAATGCCTTACGCAGATGTTGTCACAACAACCACGCACAAGACCATGAGAGGCCCGAGAGGTGCGATCATCCTTTCAAATAACCCGGATATTGCAAAACGCATCAACAGCGCTATTTTCCCGGGATGTCAGGGCGGTCCGCTTATGCACATCATTGCAGCCAAAGCTGTTGCCCTGGGCGAAGCACTCAGGCCGGAATTTAACGCTTACCAGCACCAGATAGTTTCCAATGCAAAAGTGCTTGCAGACACCCTGCTTGCCGGCGGCCTGGATCTTGTATCGGGCGGCACGGATAATCATCTTATGCTGCTTGACCTCAGAAAGCTTGACATAAGCGGAAAGCTGCTTGAGACCAGACTGGATTCAGTCAGGATAACAGCAAATAAGAACACTGTTCCGGAAGATCCGAAAGGACCTCAGGAAACATCAGGCATGCGTCTCGGTTCTCCTGCAGTCACCACCAGAGGCTTTAAGGAAGCTGAGATGAAGGAAGTCGGCGAGCTTGTTGTGAAAGCCACTCTGGACTTCTACTCATCACGGGAAGAGATTATTGAAAGAGTCGATGCACTCTGCAAAAAGTTCCCTATTTACGAATAAATTCCGGCTGGAAACACAAAAATGCAACGCAAAAAACGGGCTGTCATCTGACAGCCCGCTTCTTTATTATTACTGATTATTACTGGGCATCCTTGATGCTGAAGCTCATTCTTCCCATCTTGTCCTTGCCCATGCATTTGCACTTAACAACATCGCCGAGAGTAAGTACATCTTCAACGCGGTTGATTCTTTCCTTAGCAATCTTTGAAATGTGAACCATTCCTTCCTTGCCCGGAGCGAATTCTACGAATGCGCCGAAATCCTTTATGCTTACAACAGGACCCTCATAGATCTTGCCTTCCTCAAATTCGGAAACGATGATCTCAACAAGTCTCTTTGCTTCTTCAAGCTTTTCTCTGTTGAGTCCGCAGATAGAAACAAGTCCTTCTTCGGAAATATCGATCTTTGACTCTGTCCTTGCTGTGATCTCGTTGATAACTTTGCCCTGCTTGCCGATAACATCACCGATCTTTTCAGGATCGATCTGGATGCTGATGATCTTAGGAGCATATTCGCCTACATCTTTACGAGGCTCTGCGATTACAGGAAGCATAACTTCGTGAAGGATATATGTTCTTGCCTGTTTTGTGCGGGCAATAGCTTCTTCAACGATAGGGCGTGTAAGGCCGTGGATCTTGATATCCATCTGGATTGCCGTGATACCGTTATCTGTTCCGGCAACCTTGAAGTCCATATCTCCGAAGAAATCTTCAAGACCCTGGATATCTGTAAGAACAAGGTAATCATCATCTGTTTCTCCGGTAACAAGACCGCAGGAGATACCTGCAACAGGAGCCTTGATCGGAACGCCTGCAGCCATCAGTGAAAGTGTTGATGCGCATACAGAAGCCTGTGATGTTGAACCGTTTGATTCAAATGTTTCAGATACAAGACGGAGTGCATACGGGAACTCTTCTTCTGAAGGAATTACAGGAAGAAGTGCTCTCTCAGCGAGTGCACCGTGGCCTATCTCACGACGTCCCGGTGCTCTTACAGGCTTTGTCTCACCAACTGAGTAAGCCGGGAAGTTATACTGATGCATATATCTCTTTGATGTCTGGTGAAGGTTGATACCGTCAAGTCTCTGTGCATCTGAAAGAGGTCCGAGTGTTGTCGCTGTCATGATCTGAGTCTGTCCGCGTGTGAACATGGCACTTCCGTGTGCCCTCGGAAGGAAATCAATCTCAGCAGCAAGAGGTCTGATCTGATCGATCTTACGTCCGTCAGGTCTCTTGTGATCCTTAAGGATCATCTTACGTACTGTCTTTTTCTGATAGTTGTAAATTGCATCGCCGATAAGAGGAAGCCAGTCTTCATGCTCTTCCTGAAGAGCTTCTTTTACTTTTTCAGTAACAGCTGCGATATTGGCGTCACGTGTCTGCTTTTCATCAGCAAAAACAGCCTCTTCCATTTCTGCAGGAGGTACAATCTCCATAATGGCTGCCGTAAGTTCCTCAGGAATTACATAATGCTCATAATCATGCTTTGGCTTTCCGCACTCTGCAATGATCTTATCAAAGAATTCGTTGATCTTTCCGTTAAGTTCATGAGCTGCGTAGATAGCTTCCACCATCTTTGCTTCAGGAATCTCATTAGCTCCGGCTTCGATCATGATGACCTTTTCCTTTGTTGAAGCAACCGTAAGCTTAAGATCTGAAACAGTCATCTGCTCTTCTGTTGGGTTGAAGATGAACTCTCCGTCAATCATTCCGACCTGAGACATTGCAACAGGTCCGTCAAAAGGAATGTCGGAAATGCAGGTTGCGACTGCGCTTCCAAGCATTGCCGTAAGTTCAGGTGAGCAGTCAGGGTCAACGCCCATTACAAGGTTATTGATTGTAACATCATTCCTGTAATCCTTAGGGAACAGAGGACGCATAGGTCTGTCGATAACACGGCTGGTAAGAGTTGCGTGCTCGGAAGGACGACCCTCACGACGCAGGAAACCGCCGGGGATCTTTCCGATTGCGTACATCTTCTCGTCATACTTTA
>JAZUFV010000209.1:0-4775 GCA_045640845.1 Lachnospiraceae bacterium | reverse complement strand
CGGTGAGATCTGCTTTTTCGTGTCCTTTAAGTCCGTTTGCAATTCCCGCAAATATTCTCGAGAGAATAACGCCCGAGTTTCCTCTTGCACCTCTTAAGGTTCCTGTGGCCATCTGCCTGCAGATTTCATCCGTTCCTGCATTTGCAGGAAGTGCTGTTATCCCGTTTACTGCCGACATTATGGTCAGTGTCATATTTGTTCCGGTATCACCGTCAGGTACCGGGAAAACGTTTAATTCATTTATCCAGGCTTTCTTTGAATCCAGATTCTTTGCTCCGGCAAGGAACATCTTTCTAAGCAGCCCGGCATCAATATACTCATGCACTGCGCATGTCCTCCTTAATCAATAACCCTTACGCCCTCAACATAAATGTTGATCTTTGAAACAGTAAAACCTGTTGTGTTCTCAATCGTATACTTTACGGTTGAGATGAGGTTTTCAGCTACTACGGAAACCGCAACTCCGTATGCAACTATAATGTGGAGATCAAGGGATACCTTTTCATCTTCTATGGTAACCTTGATTCCCTTTGCTATGCTGTTCCTTGTGAGGAGTTTTACTATTCCGTCGCTCTTTGAAAGCGCAGCCATACCCACGATACCAAAGCATTCAAGGGCTGAAAGTCCTGCCATTCTGGCAATCACTTTGTCATTGATAACAACTTTGCCATATTCATTTACGAAACTTCCGTTCATGATGATTCTCCGTTCTGAAGCTTTTGTCGGTTACACTTTGATAGTAATGCATTATATCGCAATACAAGCAAAATATAAAGTATTTTGAATGAGACAAAAATTTCCTCTTGCATTCACGATTTCTTTCTGATAGAATACTCAAGCGTGTTATGACAGAGAATTGACAAGGAGGTGCAGATAAATGGCAAAATGTGATATTTGTGGTAAGGGCATTCATTTTGGAAATGCTGTCAGCCATTCTCATAGACGTTCAAATAAAATATGGAAATCAAACATCAAAACAGTCCGTGTTAAGACTGCTAACGGATGTGCGCAGACAATGCATGTTTGTACTTCTTGCCTGAGATCCAACAAAGTTGAAAGAGCTTAATTGGAATTGATTTTAAATTTTAAACGGGACTGCTTGGCAGTCCCGTTTTTTTCTTTACTCTTCCGGTAATTCTTTTTCCTTTTTACCGCCTGTGATCTTATCCAGAACATCAGGTATCATATCGATAACCTTGTTTATGGAATCCTTATCCTTGATGTTTACAATTTTTGATGTTCCGTTTTTGATGATCAGCACTGCGGACGGAGTCATCTTTGCGCCTACTCCGCCGGCGCCGTTATTCTTTTTTTCCTGAACGAAGGAACCGGCAGCAACCCCGAATGAAACATCTGCCATAGGGAAAATAAGGGTGTCTTCATACTGAATAGGCTCACCTATGATAGTTTTTGTGCTGAGGTGGCTTTCTACCGCGTTCATGAGTGCATCCAATGTCTTTTCAAAATTATCTGCCATATAAATTTCCTCTTTCAAAAATTCTTTTTTGTATACCTTATAACACGCCTTACGTCTTTATTCGTTATTATCTGTAAAACCAATAATAACATAAGCCCGACAAAAATTCTTCCATTAATTGACATATCAATATCAATAATTTTATTTTCCATGTCAGGCACCAGCATAAAGCGGTTGTCGATGAATTCTGCAAATACTGCTCCGGCCCCGTAAATTTCAGCGGTCTGGGCCGGGTCTCCCGTTCCGAACATTGCCCTTCCTTTAAGTGACCTTGGCCTTATGCTCCCCAAAAGCCTGAACAGCCTGCTTTTAACATATTTCCAGGCCCTTTCGGTTACAGGGGCTGAAATGATGTATTTTGCCGTCTTTACTTTTTCCCACTTTTCCTTAAGGCCGTTCCAGAATGCCTTTATGTTTTCAGGAAACTTAAGCTTTTCTTTTGGTTCTTTTTTCTTTTCGGGTTTTTCTTTTGGCTTTTCTTCCTTTTCAGGCTTTTCGTCGCCTATGAGGTTTCCCTTCAGTATTTTTATTCCGGCAACACGCACATAGTAATCCATCCGTTTTGCCGCATATACAGCCTTTACCGTAATGAAGCCTAAAATCCACTTAACGGAAGCTTCGGCATTTATATCCTCGTTTTTACCGCATCCGGCAAGGCGGTAGCGGAACGGAAGGAAAAGCACCAGGATAAGTATCAGCAATACCAATGCAGCTATTCCGGCCAGAACAAAACCTGCTATTTTAAGGATCTGCAGAGCTATCATCCAAAATACCTCCGCACATCATATCCGCCTGTCTCTTTATAAACGTCCGTTATCATCCGTGCTGCCAGGCTCAGGGCTTCGTCTTTTCCAACGGCAATACCCAGGATTTCGATATCTTTCCCTTTATATCCGTCAGCTGAAAGCATGTATGAAGGAATGACATCAAATATATCCTTTCCGTTGTATGCAAGCGCGATAACAAAAACCCCAAACTGAAGCTCGTGGCGTCTGATCTTTCCCAGGATCTTTTTTCTGTCCTCCATGGCAGTTTCGCTTACATAGAGGCCGCTTTTCCATGTGATCATCGGATAAGTTTAACTTTCTTCAGGATTCTTACTATCTTTGTTCCGCCCGGCATCATGAGGAGTTCCTCCTCATCAACAGCCCTGAGTATCAGAAGGCTGAGCGCATATTCGATGACTGCAATGATCACAGCTGCAATAAAGCTTATCAGATTGCTGTGCACCAGACTGTATACAAGCTTATATGCGGCAAACGCAAATGCGCCCATGATCAGCGAGCTTACCAGCGGAATTATAAATGTCTTTTTTATCTCCTGTCTGAAATCCAGGTACTTTCTGAGGGCGTGATGATTCAGAATGCACATGAAGAGTGCAAACAGCATATCCGCCGCAACAACGCAAAATATATTGAAATCTGTTATCCAGAGTGTCAATGCAAGTATGGCCAGATGGGCAACAAGCGATATCGCGCTGTGGCGCACGGGAATCCTCATTTTGTCTATTCCCTGAAGTATGGAGTTTGTTATGGTTGAAAGACTGTACAGCGCCACGCATATGCAGCCTATCATCAGCATCAGGGCCACCTTGTCAGGGTCCACGCTGGATGGGAAAAGGATGTGGATTATCGGCTTTGCGAGAACTCCTATTCCGACAGAGCACGGCAGTGAGATTATCATTGTAAGCCTTATGGCTGATTCTATCTTTCTGATGACCTGGCCGCGGCTTCCCTTTGCGACCGATGCAACAACGCTCGGGATAAGCGATGAAGCCAGGGCGCTTGCCAGGGCGATAGGTACATTCACGATCAGTCTGTAATTTCCGGTGTACATTCCCGTCAGTGTCTCGATTGTCGCCTGGTCATATCCTTTAACTGCCATCAGGTTTGAAAAAACTCCGGTATCAAGAAGGCTTCCTATGTTGTATATTGTTGTGCTGACAATTACAGGAACTATGGTTGCAACAATAACCCTGAGAATAGGGCCCACCTTTGATGTTACTGAGTCTGTGTCGTCTGACAGATATTGTTTATATACCTTCTTGTATGAAAGTAAAAACAGGACAACAACAAAAATAAGTGCTGCCATTGCGCCGGAAACCGTACCCAGAGTTCCTCCGGCTGCCCCTCTTGCTGCCGCATTCTCGCCCGCCTTGGCTGTCTTTACCAGGAAGGTTGCTGCGGTAACACTGACTATGGCATTTATTATCTGTTCAATTATGTTTGAAACTGCAGTCGGCGTCATCCGTCCGAGGCCCTGGAAGAAGCCTCTCATGACTCCGAGTACCGAAAGGATCACCAGCGCCGGTGAAAGCACCTTTAGTGCGAGTGCACTGTTTGGATAATTCCAGACTTTTGCAAAAATATCTGCCCCGAAATATGTAATGCAGAAAGCTGCCAGACCGCAAAGAAGTGAGAAGAAAATTGAGCAGATGAGGATCTTCTTTGTGTTTTTAAACTTTCCTGTGGCAACATTTGCGGAAACCATCTTTGAAACCGCAAGAGGCATACTGTATGAAGAGATCAGGAGAAGAATGGAATAAACATCAAAAGCGACGCCGTAATATGCGACGCCCTGCTCTCCCAGGATATTATTAAGCGGCACCCTGTAAATAAGTCCTATGATACGGACAAGAATTGATGCCACTCCCAGTATGGCGCCCTGCACCATAAAGTTTTTGCCGGCTTTTTTTGTATTTTCTTCCATTAAATCCTATCTGCCTATTCCGATGATATCCATGATCCGCTTTTCTTCAGCTCTCATGATGTCACCGTCGGATTCCTCAATGTGATCGTAACCTAATAAGTGTAGCATACTATGCACGATCAGGAAAGACAGTTCTCGTTTCTGGCTGTGGCCGTACTCCTCGGCCTGACTGATTATTTTATCGGCGCAGAGGATGATATCACCGAAGATGTTTTCCTCATCCTCATACACTTCCCCTTCAAAAACGCCCGGTTTTTCATATTCATAATAAGGGAACGAAAGCACGTCGGTGGAACTGTCTATCCCCCTGGCCTCGCTGTTGATCTCCCTTATGCCTTCCGGCGTGGTGATAAGCACGTTCACATCAAGCTCTTCAGGGAGCTCCTTATCCTCAAAGACCGCTGCCACAGTGGATTCTATAGTTTCCTCCACATCCGGAAAATCAAATTTTACTTCTGTTTCGTTTTCAATATAAACCATGTTTACCTTCTGTTGTTATTCTGATTCAAGCTGTGCTTTTTTTCATATTCCTCATATGCCATTACAATCTGCTGAACCACCGGATGGCGCACGACATCAGCGTTTCTGA
>JAZUFV010000208.1:0-18035 GCA_045640845.1 Lachnospiraceae bacterium | reverse complement strand
GTTCGCCCTGTTCCAACAGCGGTTTTGCAGGTCTTCCTCCGCTCCTTCAATATAAGGAGTATAAGTACCGTCAAGTATGGGTTTCAAAACGTCGCACATATCCGCGTTTTTGTTCGGAACGGTAATGACAACCTCTCTTGCCTTTTCTTCGCCGAGATAAGCGAACTCCTCAAGCATTTCCTCTGTTGTCCTGTAATAGAGAGGCGCCTGGTCGTCAGCATCTTCAAAATTCTGGGAATCCAGGATCATTCTTCTGAATATCTCATCCTGCGGATCAAGGAAATGAACATCGCCGGTCGCAACTACCTTCTTTCCGTATTTATCACCCAGTTCAATTACTTTTCTGTTAAGATCTTTAAGGCCTTCAACATCCTTGATTTTATGCCCCTTTGCGCCCTTCTCGTAATTTCTTACAAGGAAAGCGTTGTTTCCGAGAGGCTGGATCTCAAGGTAGTCATAATAATCAACAAGTTCTTTCAGCCGTTCTTCACCTGCGTCTGAAAGGATTGCATCCATCAGCTCACCGGCAACGCAGGCAGAGCCTATGATGAGACCCTCTCTGTACTTGTTCAGCACACTCTTAGGTATCCTCGGACGACGGTTGAAATAATTGATATGCGCAAAAGAAACCAGCCTGTAAAGGTTTATCCTTCCGACTTCATTTGCTGCAAGCAGGATGATGTGGTGTGAAGGTTTCTTTTTGGCTGCCAGAATGGCCGTTTCCTGAGCTTTTGACTTATACTCGGGTTTTCCGTCCTCGCCCAGCCTGATAGGCTCAATGGCCTCTTCAGGGTCCTTCAGGACAGGATCGTCACTGTCATCAACAATATAGCCTTCACAGCCGTAAATAAGCTTAAGGTCAAGTTCCTCGCCCTTCTTTTTATATGACCCTTTGATATCATCAAGTGCATGGAATGCCGGCGGAAATCCCTGGACAACTCCATGGTCAGTGATGGCAATGGCCTTATGCCCCCACGACGCTGCGCGTTTTAAGAGCTTCTTTATATTTGTGGTTGCGTCCATATCAGAGTACTGGGTATGAAGATGCAGTTCAACTCTCTTGACCGGGGCATTATCCTTCCGGTTGAAAAGCGGCTCGTCCACCTTTTTGATGCCCTCAACCCTGGTGAACATTATTTCACCTTCCCAGTTATCGTACTCTATTTTTCCTTTTACCCGGACATGAATACCTGATGCAAGCTTTTCCTCCAGATCTTCTTCACCTTCTGCCAGGAAAAGCTTCATTGAGATTGTATTTGAATAATCCGTTATATCCACCTTGAGGATCTTTGTGCCGTTTTTGGTGATGGAGAGCTCGCTTGCACAGATCTCTCCGTCAACAATAACATCACGCATCTCGGTAACTATATCGCCGAGCGTAGTGCTGACTCCCTCAAAACTTTTTCCGTAGAGCATATCCGGATCTGTTTCTTTTTTCTTTCTGGAATATTTTTTTCCGTATGAATATGGCTTGCTGTTTGCAGCGGCTCCGCCGCCCGGTGAATATGAAGGTGATGTCTCCGTTGAGACCAGCTCCCCCATATCAACATATTCATAGCCCATGTCATCATAATAGCTGGCAGGCGGTTCCTGAAAATCCGCAGCCGGTACTTCCTCAGGTAATCCTGACTGCGGCTCACCGCCCATAATGATCGTGCTTTCTTCCAGGCCGTACTCTGGCTCTATCAGTGTTTCGTAAAAGCTTTCAGGGATTTCCTCACATGCAGGTTCAGCAGCAACTGCTTCTGCTGCTGGTTCTTCTGCTTTTTTTGCAGGTGCAGTGTTTTCTATTACAACTTTTATCTGATCTCCCAGAAGCTGGGCTGATATCTGTTTCTGTGCATACTGAATGTGTTCTCTTGCAACCGGTTCCTTTGAAACGGTGCGTACTCTTAAAAAGCATCCGGATGTTACCCTGGTGACGCCTTCCACAAACACAGTATTAAAAATTTCTTTCATTTCCGGGTCAAATTCCCGGAGCGGAAATACCTCAAAAAAATTGCTCAATTCTTTCCCCAATTATCCAGTTCTTCTTTAAGTGCATTAAGCAGCTGATCTTCAGGAAGCTTCTTCACAATTTCCCCTTTTTTAATGAGAAGGCCGCAGCCTTTTCCTCCGGCAATGCCGATATCTGCTTCCTTTGCCTCTCCCGGGCCGTTTACTATGCAGCCCATTACAGCCACCTTCAGGTTAAGGTCATATCCTGTCACCATCGTCTCCACCGCATTTGCGAGGCCTATAAGATCTATCTCCGTCCTTCCGCATGTCGGGCAGGATACGACTGTTATTCCGCTCTTTCTTAGCCCCAGGTTCTGAAGGATCTTCTTTGCACTTTTTATTTCCTCAACAGGGTCACCTGTAAGCGAAACTCTGATAGTGTCACCAATGCCCTGATACAGCATTATGCCAAGGCCTTCTGCTGATTTGATATTGCCGGAATATATGGTTCCTGCTTCAGTGATTCCTATGTGAAGCGGATGATCCGTGGCTTTTGCAACAATCTCATGCGCTTTTACACAGGTGAGAAGGTCTGTGCTCTTGAGGCTTATTACCAGATTGTCATAGCCAAGATCTTCTATTATCTTTGTATTTTCAAGTGCGCTTTCAGCCAGCCCCTCTGCTGTTACGCCATGATATTTTTCAACAAGATGTTTTTCAAGTGAACCGGAGTTTACACCCACTCGGATGGGGATATTTCTTTCTTTTGCGCAGGCAACAACTTCCCTTACTTTATCTGCCGAACCGATGTTTCCCGGATTTATGCGGATCTTATCCGCCCCGCTTTCCATTGAAAGAATGGCCATTTTATAGTCAAAGTGGATATCCGCAACCAAAGGGATATTAATCTGTTTTTTTATTTCCTTAATTGCCCTTGCAGCCTCTTCATTATTTGCAGTACAGCGGACAATTTCGCAGCCGGCATCTTCAAGCCTTTTTATCTGGGCAATAGTTGCCTCAACGTCCCATGTCTTTGTATTTGTCATGCTCTGGATGGCTATGGGTTCTCCGCCGCCAATAAGCACATTTCCTATTTTAACTTTTCTGGTTTTATCCCTTGTTATCATTTTTACCCCCTGAAAAGTCCGGACACATCATTAACAAGAACAACAGCCATGAGAAGCACCAGAAGTGCGGCACCTATAACTGTTACAACTCCTTCAACCTTCTTTGGAACAGGCTTCCTTATGATAACCTCGATTATCAGCAGAACAAAGCGTCCTCCGTCAAGCGCAGGAATCGGAAGCAGATTGATAATGCCGAGGTTTACGCTCAGCAGGATCATCAGACTCAGAAGGTTCATGAGAGTATAGATAAACCCGCCCGATTCTGAGGCTGTGTATGTATCACTGATGACTTCAACAATTCCGACAGGCCCCGAAACCATATCCAGTGAGCCCTTATCCGAGAACAGCACTCCTATGCTCTTGTATACCGAGAGCATTTCATACTTCATCTCTGCCAGACTGTACTTAAGGGTGCCCACAGCATCCGTTTTCTGATTCTGAAGGTTATATGAAAAGCCGAATCTTACGGCCTTTACCGGCGTTGGTATTATTTCGGTTTCCTTCTCTCCGCCTCGCCTTAAGAAAGAAATTTTTAATGGTGTTCCGTCAGGCGGGTTTGATTCAAAATACTGTCCCAGCTGCTCACCGCTTTCAATTTTTACTCCGTTAACAGCGGTAATGACATCACCCGGCTCCATTCCGGCAAGTAAAGCAGCACTTTCATCCGATACTTCTGTCAATTGGGCAGGATTCTCATCTGCAAAATAAGATATACCCAGCATGTACTGCTCATACTCTTCAGGCACTACAACGGTTTTATATGACTTACCGTCCCGCTCATAAGTGAGCTTTATCCCTTCAAGACGCTCTGACACCGGTTTTATGTAGTTTTCAAGATATATCTCACGGCCGAAGCTTACATTCACGCCGTCATAATTTGTTATAAGGTCGCCTTCCCTGAGACCAGCTTCATAAGCTGTGCTGCCCTCTTCCACCTTTGTGATGAGTGCCGGGTCATATCCCATGGTGGCCACATATATCACTGCCAGGATAAAAGCCAGGAAGAAATTAAAGAACGGGCCTGCCAGAGTCACGCTGATACGTGCCCACACAGACTTTTTTTCATATGATCTTTCATCATCCGTTTCATCATTTTCGTCTTCCAGAGCCCCCAGCATGGTGCAGGCGCCTCCGAACGGAATGGCTTTCCAGGAAAACCTGGTTCCCGACTTTGCAACCTTGCTGACAATTCTCGGTCCGAAACCAATGGAGAATTCCTTAACAAATATCCCGTTTTTTTTGGCAAGAAGAAAATGTCCGTATTCGTGGACGATGACAAGTATGCTTAATATTATTATTGCTATGATTATGCTTAAAAATGTGCTCATTAACCGTAAATGATGTCCTCTCCGATCCTTATGATCTCATCTAACTCCGGATTTTTAATAACTTTGTGTTCCTTCATTGTTTTTTCGATGAAATCTGAAATACCGAGATATGTGATCTTTCCGTTTATGAAATCCGCTACTGCTTTTTCATTTGCGGCGTTGAATACGCAAGGCATGGAGCCTCCCGTTTTTATGGCTTCAAATGCCAGTTTTAAGGCCTTGAATGTTTCAAGGTCAGGTTCTTCAAATGTTATCTTTCCCAGCCCGAAAAAGTCCACTCTGGCGCCCTCAAGGAAAGGTCTTTCCGGATAAAAGAAGGCATACTGGATAGGGATCTTCATATCAGGAGTCCCAAGCTGTGCCATGATGGCTCCGTCGTTATACTGGACTGCTGAATGTATTATGCTCTGCGGCTGAATGACTACCTGAATCTTTTCAGGCGGAACATCAAAAAGCCATCTTGCCTCCATAACCTCAAGCCCCTTGTTTGCAAGAGTGGATGAGTCTATGGTGACCTTTCTGCCCATGCTCCAGTTAGGATGCTTCAGTGCATCATCAAGGGTAACATTTTTTAACTGTTCAATTGAGTAACCTCTGAAAGGACCGCCGGATGCAGTGAGGATGATCTTGTCAAGTGCGTGCCGCGGCTGTCCCTGAAGAGACTGGAAAATTGCGCTGTGTTCGGAATCAACAGGAAGGATCCGGACATTGCATCTCTTTGCCTCTGACATGATTATGTGTCCTGCACAGACCAGGGTTTCCTTGTTTGCAAGAGCTATAGTTTTCCCGGCGCGAATGGCTTCAACCGTCGGGCGTATTCCAACCATTCCGACCACAGCGGTCAGAACAATGTCTGTTTCACTGAAAACAGCCGCTTTTATAAGACCTTCCATTCCGGATACTATCTCAGGAACAAAAGACAGCCCGGCATCATGCACCCAGTCAGAAAGTTTTTCAGCGTTTTTTTCATCATAAACACAGACAAGTTTTGGGGAAAATTCTTTTATCTGCGCCTTCAGAAGCTCTGTATTTTTGTTTCCGGTTATGCAAACCACATCCAGTTCATCTTTATGTCCCCGCACTATCTCAAGTGCCTGGGTTCCTATTGAACCGGTTGATCCGAGAATCGATAATTTTTTCATTATGCTACCATTATTGCGTAAATTGAAACCAGATATACTATAGGGGCAACCAGTATCATACTGTCAAAACGGTCAAGTATTCCTCCGTGTCCCGGAAGAATTTTTCCGTAATCCTTGATACCGGTCTTTCTCTTGATTGCCGAAGCAGCAAGATCGCCGACCTGACCAACAACGGCTCCCACCATGCAGAACAGTGCAAATACCAGAGGGGCCAGTTTGATTGAAGGGATATACTGCTGAACACAGAAGCCGTATATCGCCGCCAGAGCCATGGAGCCCACAACTCCGCCTATAGCGCCTTCAATTGATTTCTTAGGACTGAGATTCGGAACAAGCTGGTGCTTCCCAAGCTTCATCCCGAAGAAATATGCAGGAATATCACATCCCCATGACGACAGGACTGCCAGCCATACAAGGTATGCACCTGCCGGAGGGGTTATCCTTAAAAGATAAAGAAGTGAAAATGAAATGCTGACATAAAATACTCCGAAGAAAGCTCCGAATACCTGATAGAGCTCATACTTAGGAAATGTAAGAACAAATATTGTCAGCATTACTATGAGGGCAATAACAAATATGATCAGGATATATATGAATCGGTTTGATTCAACCGTTTCTCCCAGATAATCCCGGCTTGCAAACTTGATGAAGACGTAATAAGCCGCCGTTGCTGCCAGACTGACTATTCCCAGTCCGCTTTTTTCAACGCCCAATGCCCTGTTGAGTTCAAAGCCGCCTATGCACGATATTATGCCGAATGCAATAAGCATAACATCTCCGCCCAGAACAAAAAGCGCCACAAGAACGCAGCTCATCACAAAACCGCTGACAGATCTTACCCAGAATTTTTTATTTCTTAAGAGACCTTTGCTTCTGTCGTCTTCCATTTTCAGCCCTACTCTTCTATATTTCCGTACCTTCTGTCACGTCCGGAGTATTTTTCAATGGCTTTTATAAGTTCATCCTTATTAAAGTCAGGCCATGCAACATCTGTAAAATAAAATTCAGTATATGCAAGCTGCCACATAAGAAAGTTGGAAAGTCTTTCCTCACCGCTTGTTCTTATGAGAAGGTCCGGATCGGGAATATCTTTTGTATCAAGGTTTTCTGAGATCAGTTCATCCGTAATGTCTCCGGAGGATATGATCCCCGACTCAATTTTGCCGGCCAGCTTTTTGAAAGCTCTTGTGATGTCATCACGGCCGCCGTAATTTATCGCCACAATAAAGGTTATACCTGTATTGTCTTTTGTCTTATTTTCAAGGTTTTCTATACTTTCGATTATATCCGGGGCAAGCCGGCTTCTCTCGCCGATGACCTTGCAGCGGACATTGTTGCGCCGGCACTTTTCTACCGCGCTTACAAGATAATCACGGAAAAGTTTCATGATCACATCCACTTCCTGAAGCGGCCTTGACCAGTTTTCCGTGGAAAAGGCATATACCGTAAGGTATTTTATGCCCAGTGCGTCTGCATCCTCCAGGGTCTGCTCAAGAACCTTCGCACCCTGGGCGTGTCCATAGGTGCGCGGCATGTGACGCTTTTTGGCCCAGCGGCCGTTGCCATCCATAATGATGGCAACGTGCGCCGGAATTTTAAGTTCGTTGATATCTGCTTCGGTCACGATCACACCTTCATGATTTCAGCTGTCTTATCCGTTACATGCTTGTCGATGTTCTCAATGTACTTATCCGTAAGCTTCTGGGCAGCATCTTCAAGGTCTTTTCCTGTATCTTCGGAAACTTCCCCTGACTTGGCAAGCTTCTTGAATGCATCAACCGCATCCCTTCTGATGTTCCTGATGGCAACCTTAGCTTCCTCGCCTTTTTTCTTAACGTCTTTGGCAAGGTCTTTTCTGCGTTCCTCGGTAAGATCCGGGAATACAAGGCGGATATTCTTTCCGTCGTTGGTAGGATTTATACCGATATCGGATGCCTGGATGGCTTTTTCAATATCAGTGATCATCTTTGGATCCCAAGGTGAGATCATAATGCATTTAGGATCAGGGACAAGGATGTTTCCCACCTGCTGAAGCGGTGTTTCGGTTCCGTAATAATTGACCATGATCCTGTCCAGTACGTGCGGATTTGCACGTCCGGCTCTTATTGCGCCGAATTCTGATTCAAGGTTTTCGATGGTTTTTCCCATCTTTTCTTCAAACTTAACTAATCTCTCGTCCATGATGCCTCCTTATACTGTAACTTCTGTTCCGGTGAAACTGTCACCCAGAGCATTGATTATGCTGTTTTCGCCTTTCAGCGCAAATAACCTCATCGGCATTTTATTCTCCATGCAGAGGATTGATGCCGGAAGGTCAATTACCTGCAGCTTCTTTTCAACAACCTCTTCGATGGAAACCTTATCATATTTCTTTGCATCCGGATGTTTGCCCGGATCCTTATCATAAACGCCGTCAATGGCCTTTGCAGCCAGGATGCAGTCGGCATTTATCTCTATGGCACGCAGCACCATTGCCATGTCGGTTGAAAAATACGGATGTCCTGTTCCGCCGGCAAAGAAAAGAACTTTCTTCTGTTCAAAATACTCGTTTGCTTTGTCCTTTGAGAACATCTCTGTAAAAGTACCGCATGCAAAAGGCGTGAGTATGGCCGTTTTCATTCCGGCGTATCTGAAAAACTCGGATACATAAATACAGTTCATTACAGTGGCAAGCATTCCTATGGAATCGGACTTCGGACGGTCGATCTCAACGCCTGTACGCCCTCTCCAGTAGTTGCCTCCGCCGATTACAACCGCAATCTCAACGCCTCTGTCATACAGAGTCTTTACCTGTTCGGCAATTCTTCTCACTTCGCCTTCATCATAACCGCCTTCAGGCTTTGCAAGGGCTTCTCCGCTGAGTTTAAGCATAACCCGCTTTAATGGTTTCATGGTTTCTCCTTTTTTTCAGTCCTCATGTGACAGATTCCGTTTTCCGGACAATTTTCGCAGCTGCTGCCGCAGAGCGGTTTTCCCTTTTTTCTGCTCCTGATCATGAAGATCACGGCTGCCGCAGCTGCTGCCGCAACAACAATACATATGATTATGGTTGCGATATCTCCGGCTGACATTTCAATTACTCTGTAAACGGTACAACTGCTCCGTCGTATGTAGCGTTAATGAATTCAACTACCTTATCAGACTTAAGTGCTTCAACAAGAGCTTTGATCTTCTCGGAATTCTCATTGCCTTCCTTAACAGCTATAACATTTACATATGTCTTTGCTGCTTCAGAATCTGATGACTCATATGCGAGTGAATCCTTTGCAACTGAGAAACCTGCCTGAAGTGCGTAGTTTCCGTTCATTACAACAAAAGCATCCTCTTCAAGAAGGTGAGGAACCTGTGCTGCTTCAACCTCGATGATATCGATCTTTGCTGAATATTCAACAATGTCATTCTTTGTTGCTGTGAGTCCTGCACCGTCTGCAAGCTTGATGATACCGTTGTCCTGAAGCAGAAGGAGTGCCCTTGCCTCATTTGTGGTATCGTTAGGAACTGCAATGGCATCGCCGTCTGCAAGCTGGCTGAGGTCACTCTTTGTTCCCGGATAAATACCGAATGGCTCATAATGGATTCCGCCGGCATTTACAAGATGTGTTCCCTTTTCTTCATTGAACTGCTCAAGATAAGGGATATGCTGGAAATAGTTTGCGTCATACTCTCCGCTTTCAACAACTTCGTTAGGAACAACATAGTCATCAAACTCGGTAACTTCCAGGGTGTAGCCCTGCTCTTTAAGAGTATCCTTTACCTGTTCCAGGATTTCTGTGTGTGGTGTAGGTGATGCGGCAATCTTTATTGTCTTGTCATCTGAACCGCCGTTTCCTGAGCCGCAGCCTGCAAGAAGGGCTGCGGCCAGAATTGCACATGCAGTTACAACCAGTAATTTTTTCATTTTTTTGTTACTCCTTTTTATTGCAAAATTTTTATTTTCTTCTGTCAAGTTTCTTTGCCACGAACATTCCTACTGTCTGAATGATCTGGAAAAGAATGATGATCAGTATTACGGTTATGATCATAATGGTGGTATCCCATCTGTAATATCCGTAGTTAATGGCTATGTTTCCAAGTCCTCCGCCGCCTACGGTTCCTGCCATTGCGGTATATCCGAGAATAGTACCGCAGCAGATCGTGGCACCCACAATGAGGGATGTCCTTGCTTCAAGAAGAAGCACGTGGATGATGATATACCAGTTTGAGGCGCCCATTGACCGGGCTGCTTCAATAACGCCCGGATCCACCTCCTTAAGTGATGATTCAACCATTCTGGCGATATACGGTGCCGCACAGATGGTAAGTGAAACAACCATTGCTGTAGGGCCGGTGCTCTTTCCGATGAGTGTTCTCGTAAACGGAATGAGCAAAACCAGAAGGATAATGAACGGAATGCTCCTCACAAGATTGGAAATGACATCCAGTACCTTATAAACAACAGGTTTAGGGCATATACCGTCTTTGTCTGTTACTGCAAGTGCAATGCCCATAGGAAGGCCGATCACATAACCCAGAAGCGTGGATGCGGCGATCATGTAAACAGAAGCACCGATTCCTTCAAGAAACATGCTTATGATATTACTGCTCATATGACTTTACCTCCTCCACTTCGAGCTTTCTGCTCCTAAGGTACTCTATCATCTTTTTGTATGTTTCTTCGTCGTCCGGAAGTCCTAAGATCATCTCGCCCTTGGCTGTTCCCGCAACGTTCTTTGTATCCGCTCCGAGAATATTTACCGCCTGGCCGAATTCAAGGATCATGTTGGCAACAACCGGCTCATATGATGAGTTCTCGCTGAAAACTATTCTGACGATCTTATCAGACTTGATCTCTTCTCTCTGCGCTGCCGCAAAAATAGGACGTACGTCGCCGTCAACCGAATCGCGGATTACAAGCTCCCTTCCGGCTTTTGACTTAGGATGCGCAAATACATCCGCCACATCGCCGGTCTCAACAAGCTGGCCTTTTTCAATAATGGCAACTTTGTTGCATATCTCACGTACAACAGACATCTGGTGAGTGATGATCACAATTGTAATGTTGTACTTTTCATTTATTTCTTTAAGAAGTGCAAGAATTGATGCCGTTGTCTTTGTATCAAGCGCACTTGTTGCCTCGTCACAGAGAAGGATCTTCGGATCGCTTGCAAGAGCTCTGGCAATTGCAACTCTTTGCTGCTGTCCGCCTGAAAGCTGTGAAGGATATGCCTTTTCCTTATCTTCCAGACCTACTATTTTCAGATATTCCCTTGCTTTTTCCTTTGCCTCGGCAGTGGCCACGCCCCTTAGTTTTAACGGGAAGCATACATTTCCGATAACGTTTTTCTGCATGAGAAGATTGAAATGCTGGAAAATCATTCCCATTTCTTTTCTCTTTTCACGGAGCTGTATCTCAGTGAGGGAATTCATATCCTGACCGCCCACAATGACTTTTCCGTCTGTCGGACGTTCAAGGAAATTCAGGCATCTTACCAGTGTACTTTTTCCTGCACCCGACATGCCTATGATTCCGTATATATCGCCTTTTTCAATATTAAAGCTGACGTCATCAAGAGCCTTTAGTGAATGGCCGTCAACATTAAATACTTTAGACAGGTTTTTGATCTCTATTTCGCTCATTTTTCTCCCTTTTCGTGACTACATAGTCATTCAAGGTATTATACAAAATCTGGCCATTGTTATCAACCGGAATAATCAAAAAAGGCAGGGGACACTGAACGACCCACCGTTTCCGGTGGGTCGTATTTGTTATTCGTATCTTAAAGCTTCAATCGGATTGAGTCTTGAGGCTTTGATTGCCGGAGCAAGTCCGAAGACCACTCCTATGACTACCGAGAACACGACCGCTATTATGCAGGCCGGAACGCTTATGGCAACAGGAGTTCCCATAACTTCACTCATCATGAACGCCAGCCCTATTCCCACGGCCACGCCCAGGATTCCTCCGATAAGTGTGAGGACAGAAGCCTCTGTAAGGAACTGGAAGCGAATCCTTCTTTTCTTTGCGCCTATCGCCAGTTTAAGGCCTATCTCCTTTGTTCTTTCCGTTACGGAAACAAGCATGATGTTCATGACACCTATACCGCCCACCAGAAGAGAGATGCAGGCTATCCAGATAAGCTGGTTGTTGGTAGTTTCCGAAAGGCTCTGAAGAGCTGCTGCCTGGGCAAGCAGATCTTCGGCCTTGTAAGAAAAAGTATCTCCGCTTATCTGATGTTCCGTAAGGTACTGCGAAACGCTGCTTCCCGCTGCCGTCATTTCATCTGTCGATCTTGCCTTTACAGCAACGTTCTGAGGCTCATCATATTTATAACAGATATCCCAGCATTCAATAGGAATGTATATTGTCCCTGTCTGGTTTCCGTTATACATATAGTAATCACTTACACTGTTTATCTTAGGTTCAGTCTTTGCCGAAGCCTGACAGATTCCCACAACAACGAAAGGCTCATTGCTGATCTCTATAACGCTTCCCACGGCCTCTTTGCCGGCAAAAAGTCCGGATGCGGTCTTGGTATCGACTATTGCCACCTTGCTGTATTTGGCCCTGTCTTCACCGGTAAAGCCCCTGCCTTCGGTTATTACAAGACTGTTCACATCAAAATAGTATCCGTCCGCGCCTATCATCCTGCCGGTAAACTGGGAATCCAGATAATATACGTTTTCAGACCACTGTCTTACCCTGTACAGCGAGGCTTCCTCAACTCCGTCAAGCTCTTTCAGGCTGCTTCTTGTTTCTTCATCTATGGCTCTTATTTCTGTCGGGATATCACTGTATGAAAAATCATTTTCATATCCGTCGCGGTAAACCTTTACATCCACCACTCCGGTTCCCGATCCGATAAGATTATCCTTTATCTGCTGGTTTGTTCCGTTTATCGTGGATACTATGGCTATGATCGAGGCTATGCCTATGATGACTCCCAGCATGGTGAGAAAAGATCTTAATTTGTGGCTCCATACGCCCTGTAAGGCAAGAGCAATATTTTCTAACATTTTTCTCCCTCCTTATCAGTAGTTGTACAGTTCCTGCACTTCTCCGTGAAGTGTTTTCGCCCCGTCCACGCAATCATTTCCGTATGGGAACGCGATAAAATCTTCCGTGGTTATGCCGTCACGTATTTCGGTATATGAGTTCCAGATTTCTCCGCCGACACTGATATAGCGTTTTTCCAGTCTCTCCGAATCACCCTTCACAAAAACATAAGGCCTTCCGTTATCGTATCTTACAAACATGTTTTCAAGATACCATGAATTGCTGTCGCCCTTTTTCTGATATGTTACACTCACATAGTCATTATCAATAAGGTTTGCACTTTCATCCGTGAAGATTTTCACAGGATATCTTGAAACATTATTGTTGCCGTTACCCCAGAACTGATCATGTGACGGATTTTCACCTATTTCCACTATCTCTCCCTCGCAGCTGGTTCCCGTTGTCCAGGAGTTTACCGTGACAGTCGTTCCCACAGTAACCGTACCCAGCTCAAGCTCGCTTATGGTCCCTGAGATAAAATATCCGCCCCCGCCGGAGACCTCTATCAAAGGCGTACCGTATGCCGATGCTTCATCTTCGCTTCTGACAGCCCTGACTGTACCGTCCACATCTGCATATACAAAACCGTCGCCTGCCTCCAGGAGCTTCTGCTGATAATCCAGCTGATTCACTTTCAGCTGAACTTCAAGATTCTGGATCAGGCTCTGCTGTGAATTCTGAAGCATTGCCAGCTCCTGTCTTGTATACGATGCTCCCAGCAGTTCCTGAGTGGCAGCTATCTGTCTTTCCAGATTCTCTATCTCCTCTGTGACCACAGCTTCCTTTGGTTCAAGAGGCCTTGCATCGAAAAATGTTACTTTAAGGTCTTTCTTTTTTGAGATATTGATTCCGGTATAGCCTGTATATTCACCTTCTGTCACATCGACAAGCACAATAAATATATTGTCAGTATCTATCTCTGATTTTTCTTTGTCTGCTTCCTGTGCAGCCTTCGCGCTTTCGGCAGCCTTAAAAAGTATATCCGGGGTAAAGCTTCCGTCCGATTCCAGATAATACGGATCTTCCAGAAGGAAACCGCCGCACGGCAGTTCCGGATATTCAGGTACTGCACCCGGCGTCTCTTCCATGGCCTTATCCAGGGCTGCCTCCAGGCTTGCAAGCTGAGCCTCAAGGTTTTCTGTTATCATGGCTGAATAAAGTCTCTGCAGTTCCTCTTTTGCTTCATTCAGGGCCGCTTCCGTCTTGCCGACGGCAATTTCTGCCTTTCTTACATCTATTTCACTCAGGGAAGTATCATAAGCCAGAAGCTTATCTCCTTTGCTTACCGTATCTCCCTCTTGAACAAAAACTTCCGTTATCTTCTGCGTGCTGCTGGAAAAAACCTTCTGAATCTTATCTGCTGTCACGATGCCCGAGGTCTCACCCGTGTCACCGTAATAATCTGTCATGCAGACATCACTGACCGGATAAACCTTTACAGGTTTCCGGTTAAGGTTCCTGGCCAGAGTCATCCCCAGCCAGATAAGAAGACCGGCTCCCACTATGCAGGCGGCTATTATAATGAGTTTTTTAGCTGTTTTGCTCATCTTCGCCCTCCTTTGTAAGGATTCCGTCATTTATGTACATTACAGAGTCTGCGTGGGCGGCAACCTTCCTGTCATGCGTGATCATGATTATTGTCGACCCGTTTTCATGAAGCTTGGCAAAAAGCTCCATGACCTGCTCACCGGTAGCCGAATCAAGGGCTCCGGTCGGCTCATCAGCCAGAAGCAGCCTTGGATTTCCCACAATTGCCCTGGCAATGGCAACTCTCTGGCACTGTCCGCCTGAAAGCTGGTCCGGCCTGCTTCCTGTTTTATCTTCAAGCCCTACCGTCTTCAGGGCTTCATAGGCCATTTCCCTTCTCTGTTCTTTCTTTATTCCGCCGTAAAGCAGCGGAAGGGCTGCATTGTCAAGAGCGGTAAGTTTAGGAAGAAGGTTGAATGTCTGGAACACGAATCCTATTTCCTTATTTCTGATCGCAGAAAGCTCGTTTGCGGAACATTTCACAATATCACGTTCTCCGAAAAAATAGCTTCCGCTTGTGGGCATATCAAGGCATCCGATAATGTTCATCAGTGTGGTCTTTCCGCTTCCGGAAGGGCCCATTACCGCAATATAGTCGCCCTCGTTTACAGTCAGGTTTATATTCTTAAGAATATGCACCGGTTCATGGCCCATAATATAATCTTTGCAGATATCGTTAAGTGTGCAGATCATTCGGCCTGTTCCTCCCCGATTGCCGGCATCATATTAATTTCTTCATCATTTTCCGGCATCAGATTTACCCCTTCATCAAGTTCCGGTATTTCAGACATTCCCATATCTGTCATTTCCATTTCCGGAATTTCAATATATACATGCCTTCCGTTCATCAGTCCCTCTGTGTTTTCAAGTTCAATATAGAACGGATACTTGCTTGATGAAGCAGTATCGGATACTTCGCCGTAGATCATGGCGTCCATATTTGAAGCCGGTGCTTCCATGTCTATTTTTGTGATCATTCCGTTCCAGGTTCTGTCATCCACCCGGCTCTTAATTACCACAGGCATGCCTTCCATAATGCTGCCCATGTTTGTTTCATTTATATAACCCTTCACCTGAAGGTTTCCGGTCTCGGATATGACCATAAACGGAAGAGGTGTACCGTACATGTCAGTTCCGCCGTTTTCATTTATGCTCAGCACTGTACCTGAAACAGGTGATTTTACCTCAGCATCATAAACAGTATTCCACAGGTTCTCGGCTTCCTTCTGCTTAATCTGCATATTGTAGTCAGATTCAAGTATCTCTGCCTCTATCTCTTTTATCTCAAGAGAATAGTTGAGCTGCTGTGATGCGGATGCACCGGCCTTATCCCTTTCAAGCTGTGCCTTGTTATCATTAAGAAGACTGATCTTGTTTTTAAGCTGTTCAACCTCAAGGACTGCCCTTTCCATGTCCAGATATAACCGTTCAACATCATAGGCAAAAAGGACATCCCCTTCTTTAACTTCGTCTCCTTCTTTTACCCGGATCTCAGCTATTTCCGTGTCATTCTTTTTTTCAATATTTACTTCAGCCGCTGCAGTTACAACGCCGGAAAACAGATTCCCGGTAAACACATCAATGTATTCTCCTTCAGTTCCTCCCGGGCCCTCAGCATTTTCTGTCTGTGCGCATGATGCAAGCACAGCCGTCATTGCTGCAGCCAGAAGGACAGCGGTAAGTATCTTTGTCAGTTTTATTTTCATTTTCATACCTTTCTGATCTGTGTGACATGATTTGATTTTATCAAAATCATGTCCAAATATAAAGGCTGTTCACAAAGTCTGCACATTCAAAAAGAGAGGCCCGAAAGCCTCTCTTTGAACTTTAAGTTTTCTGAAAAGATTAAGCCATCTGCTTTGCAACTTCTTCTGCAAAGTTTTCCTGTCTCTTTTCAATTCCTTCGCCTGTTTCGAAGCGGTATGTCTTTGCGATAACAAGGTCTGCGCTTACAGACTTAAGATACTGCTCAACTGTCTGCTTGCCGTCTTCAGCTCTTACATAGGTCTGGTCAAGAAGGCAGATTTCCTTAAGCTGTTTTGAAACACGTCCTTCAACAAGACCTGCGAAGATCTTATCAGGAGCGATAGTTTCCTTATCAGCCATAGCAAGAGCTGCGATAGCAGTCTTGGCATCACTTGAAAGGAAGTTGAACAGATAGTTCATGTTGTTCTTCTGCTCGCCGTAGATTGCGATGTCTTCATCTGACCACTTCTTCTCTTCAACAGCCTTTGCAATAAGCTTGTTGAGGATAGGCTTTGGAAGAGATTCAGGTGTATTGAGTGCGCTGTCAACTGTGATCTCTCTCAGCTTAGCAATCTCATCAGCTGTCATATCACTGCGGCTGATATACTGAGGATTCATAGCTGCGATCTGCATAGCTACATTCTTAAGAGCTGCAACATTAGCTTCGTTGTTCTCAGCCTTTGATTCAACAAGGACACCGATACGTCCGCCGCCGTGTGTATAAGAAACAACAACGCCGTCAGTAACGATCTTTGCAAATCTTCTGATGGAGATCTTCTCTCCGATGGTTGCGATCATGTTAACAAGTGCATCGTTAACTGTCTTTGAAGGATCTGAAATCCAGTTTTCAGCAAGAAGTGCTTCAACATCAGCTGCGTCAGACTTTACGATCTGAGCTGCAACTTCTGATACAAAGTTCTGGAACTTTTCGTTCTTTGCAACGAAGTCAGTCTCTGAGTTAACCTCAAGGATAACTGCTGTATTGCCTTCAACAACAACCTTAACAATACCTTCTGCTGCAATTCTGTTTGCTTTCTTAACAGCCTTTGCCTCTCCTGACTTTCTGAGGGCTTCAACTGCTTTATCGATATCACCGTCGTTTTCAACGAGGGCGTTCTTGCATGCCAGTACGCCTGCGCCGGTGAGTTCTCTTAACTGTTTTACCATTGCTGTGGTAACTTCTGCCATGATTATTCCTCCTCTGCTGCTGCTTCTTCAGCTTCAACTGCTTCTTCAGCTGCTTCTTCTGTCTCTTCTACTTCATAAGCTTCGCCCTGGTTAGCTTCGATGATAGCGTCTGCCATCTTGCCTGCGATGAGCTTTACTGCTCTGATTGCATCGTCATTTGCAGGGATGATATAGTCAACATCATCAGGGTCACAGTTTGTATCAACGATACCGATGATAGGAATACCTAAGATTCTAGCTTCCTTAACTGCGATCTTTTCCTTCTTAGGGTCAACGATGAACATTGCTGCTGGCATGCCCTTCATTTCCTTGATTCCGCCTAAGAACTTTTCAAGCTTTTCAGCTTCTGCCTTTAACTTGATAACTTCCTTCTTAGCGAGCTTTTCGAAAGTGCCGTCTTCTTCCATCTTTTCGATTTCATATAATCTCTTGATTCTAGCTGAGATTGTCTTGTAGTTTGTAAGCATTCCGCCTAACCATCTCTGGTTTACGAAGTACTGTCCACATCTCTTAGCTTCGTCTTCGATAGCTGCCTGAGCCTGCTTCTTAGTTCCTACGAAAAGAATAGGTCTGCCAGTGCTTGCTGCTTCCTTCATGAAAGCGTAAGCTTCGTCAATCTTCTTTACTGTCTTCTGAAGGTCGATGATGTAGATTCCGTTTCTTTCTGTGAAGATGTAAGGAGCCATCTTAGGGTTCCATCTTCTAGTCTGGTGTCCAAAGTGTACACCTGCTTCAAGTAACTGTTTCATTGAAATAATTGCCATATTTCGTTCCTCCTGTTGGTTTTTTTCATCCGCCATATCCGCTCTCGGAGCAAACTCCATTTTAATAACGTCCTGCGCTGGAGCACCTGTCATCCGAGCCATAGGTATGACGTGTATTTTAGTTAATCCGCCACATGGCGAACCAAAATATATATTACAATAAGCCCCGGGCAAATGCAGCCCTTTTGACTAAAAAAGATAACCAAAACCACTAGTGAACTAGTGGTATGAACAAGCCCTAA
>JAZUFV010000207.1:0-10745 GCA_045640845.1 Lachnospiraceae bacterium | reverse complement strand
CTGCATGAGCCGGCAGACCCGGCAGACAGAAAGCCGGTGGCATTTGTATGTATTCATTCGGACGGAGACTATTCCGATTTTCCTTCCTGCAGCCAGCTTTCAAAAAGGGGCTTCAGTGTGCTTGGAGGAAGAGTAAGCAGGCCGGAAGGAACCATGGAGAGCAAGCTCCTTGATGTGAAAAAAGCAGTTGAAGTAGCAAGAAAGCTTCCTGGAATAGAAAAAGTCCTGCTTATCGGTCACAGCGGCGGTGCTACACTTATGAGCTGCTACCAGAGCGTGGCTGAAAAAGGCGCGCAGATCTATCAGACAGAAAAGATGATAGTTCCGCTTGAACTTGAGGAAGAACTTCCGGCAGCAGACGGAATGCTTATCCTTGATTCAAACTACGGAAACGGAGTTATGACCGGACTCAGCGTCGATCCGGCTGTTGTTGATGAGAGCACAGGAGTTAAACTGGACAAGTCTCTTGATTCATGTGATCCTTCAAACGGATTTTCCAAAGATGGTACAGTATACAGCGAAGAATTCAAAAAGAAATTCTTTGCAGCCCAGAGAGCAAGATTTGACAGGCTTATCGATAAAGCTCTTGAAAGATATAATGCCATCAAAAACGGTGAGGGAGCATTTCTTGATGACGAGCCTTTTGTTGCACCGGGCGCATGCATCATTAAGCCTAACAATAAGCTTATTAATGCAGATATCAGCCTTCTTTCACACACTGAGGGTGAATATCCTCTTATCCATGCAGACGGCTCCGTTACAAAGGAAGTTGTTAAATGTGTAAGAACGCCTTGGGGAATGAAGGCTCCGACGGCAATGATGAATATGGGTGCGGTAAATGCATCAGTAAAGAATTTCCTTACGAACAACACCATAAGATTCACCGATGAGTATGAAATCACCGAGACGGGCATCAAGGGCATTGATTTTGATTCAAGCTATTGCTCCACACTCGGAAATGTCCGCTTTATAGACTGTCCTGTTCTGATCATGGGTTATACTGCCGGTTATGAATATCTGGCAGCGGAAACCATCTGGAGAAACATCGGAAGCAAAAATAAAGAAATTGCTTTTGTTGAAGGCGCAAATCATAACGGCGGAACCGAAAAACAGGCCGAGAAATTCCCGGGACAGTATGGGGATACCCTTGAGACCGGATATGAGTATGCCGCAAAATGGGCTGAGAAAACATTCTGCTGAAAAGGCAGAGAACATTTTTGACTTTTGACACCGAGGGGCGAACTGTGTTCGCCCCTTTTGTTTGATTATTTACAGCACATAAAGCGGACTTCCGATGTCTTTAAGGTGCTCCTGATATGCGTTCTTTCCGTAGATGGCATCAGTAAAGTTCACCAGCTCAATATTCTTTTCGAGCAGCCAGTTTCTCATTCTCTCAGATGTCATGGCTTCAACATCCTTGGTGCGGATGACTGTGAAGTTTGCTCTCTTAGGACCCTGGTCGCCAAGCTGGTACATGTAGTAATCCACATAACCCGGATGCCAGCTCTGGGTTATGACCTTAAAGCCTTCTTCATAACGTTTCCACATGCCGCCTCTGTCTTCTGCATAGTAGAGATAAGGATCATACTTTATTTCCTGTTCATGGATAGAGTCTGTCATCAGATCTTCATATGCCTTGCCGGCGCCAAGTGTGAATATACCGGCATCTTTATATTGGCTGTCAGGATAGATCATCCCCTTAGGGCCTTCCTTGGTGACATAGTTATAAGGGATTTTAAGCTCCTCGCAGACTTTTATCTGCATGCGGCTGAAAGCTGAACTATCGTCAAAGCTTCCTGCAGTATCCACAACTCTGCCAAGGTGCTTTTCGCATCTTTCCATCTGTGCCATCATTTCAGCATAAAGCTCATCTTCAGAAACATCTGCGGCTGAGCGGATGTCCTGCCTGAAATGACCTGTTTTTAAATCAACCAGGGAAGGAACCTTGTCAAAAGGAAGAACAGGACTTCCCCAGAAGTGTGAGTGCCAGCCGACACTTATCCACGGAAGGTCCTTAAGACGCTCAAGCGCGTCAACTGTTCCCGGACATTCCAGCATAACATCGGCAGCTGTGAAAAAACCGTTGATGATCGCTTCAAATGCGCCGATATTATTGACAGGTGTGTAGCCCACATCATCGGCTCTTATAATAAGTCTGTTTCCCATAGAGTGTTTCTCCTTTTACTTTTTTAAAATAATTATACCCCAAAACCGCCTGCGGATAAACCTCTGCGAAACTGTTTCCGGAAAAGATGCCGGGTGTAGGCCGGGTTCACCCGGGTAAATGAAAAGTGGATTGAGAAATGGGCTGAATGGTGCTAATCTATAAAACAAAAAACCAGGAGGAAACATGGAAGACATTTTAAAATTAAACCCTGAGGGGTATGTGCTTAAACACGTGGATGTAAACGGAAAAGATGTGGAGGTACGTGCCTGGGAGGGAATAGTTTATTGCAGCAACCCTAAAAACCGTATCCAGTATATGAATATATATGTGCCGGAAGCTTTTTACAGAGGCGAGAGCATAAACGGATACAATCTGAAAAATGCACCGATATTTATGCCGAATTCCGTGGGCGGATATATGGAAGGCTGGCCGGAGATGCCGGGTATCAGAAAATTCGGACCGGGAAGCGGGAAGATAAATTCTCTGGCCCTGGCTCTTGAGCACGGATTTGTTGTGGTAAGTGCCGGAATACGCGGAAGAAATACAGCCTTTGAAACTGAAGTTTTTGCAAAAGACGGCATAGTCCTGCCGCAGTTCAGGGACGGACAAAAGCCGATGATTCCGGGAAAGAGGCCGGATGTCGGACCGGGAGTGGGAAAAGCGCCGGCAATCATTATTGATATGAAGGCTGCCATCCGATTTGTAAGACATAATAAGGGAGTTATCCCCGGAGATACCGAAAAGATTTTTACAAACGGAACCAGTGCCGGAGGAGCTCTTTCTTCAATGGCGGGAGTAATGGGAAACATTGAAGATCACGAGCCTTTCCTTAAAGAAATAGGGGCCGCGGACGAAAGAGATGATGTATGGGCGGCGAGCGTTTATTGCCCTATCCACAATCTTGATAACGCAGACATGGCTTATGAATGGCTGTTTAATCAGGAACATACTTATCACCCGGCTAGGTTTAATATGGTTGATGGTCAGGTGGTAAGGGAAATAGAAAACGTTGATCTGAACGAAAAACAGATTGCCGCATCAGCAGAACTGAAGCAGATGTTTACCGGATATCTGAATAGCCTGAACCTGAAGGACGATGCCGGAAATACCCTTTCACTCGACGAAGAAGGAAACGGAAGCTTCAGGGATTATGCAGCGGGATTCATAATGGCTTCTGCCCAGAAGGAACTGGATACGCACGATACTGTTCTTAACAGGACCGGTGAAATGGTGGCAGGCAGCGAAGTTGAAACAAAGGAGTACCTGCATATTAAGGACGGAAAAGTAACCGCCCTTGACTGGGCAGGATATGTTAGTGACATAAACAGAATGAAAACCGTGCCGGCTTTTGACCATTTTGATCTGGACTCACCTGAAAACAGTGAGTTCGGAACAGAAACCGAAGCCAAAAAACATTTCACAAAATTTGCCTTCGACCGCAGTGAGGTTGAAAATTCCGAAATGGCAGATGAGAATCTTGTCAGGATCATAAATCCCGTCTACTATATCGGAAAAGCGGATACGGCAAAGAACTGGAGGATCCGCCACGGTGCCTATGACCGGGATACAGCATGCGCAATACCTATAATCCTGGCAACTCTTCTGAAAAATAACGGATGCAGCGTGGATTATTTCATGCCATGGGGTATTCCTCACAGCGGAGACTACGATCTGGAAGAAATGTTCGCCTGGATAGACAGCATAGCTAAATAGTTTTTCATCTCCCTGCCGAAGAACGGCAGGGAGGTTTTTTATTATATGTATATACACTCGGAGGAATAATGATATACTAACCCATATCACAATAGGAGGAATGCCATGAAAAAAGTTATTTTAGTAGGAACAGACCCGCATGTGGGCGGATTTATAGACGCAATTACCTCGTCGGGAGATGAAGTTATGGGATTTCTTGCCGAGGATCCGTCACTTAAGGAGTTTTACGGTTTTCCTGTTCTGGGAACCTGTGCAGATTATGAAAAGTTTCCGGAAGCAGAGTTTCTGATTGCCTGCGGCGATCCGAAAGACAGAAAACGCCTTGATGAGCTTTGCAGCGGCGCTAAGTGGTATACGGCAGTTCATCCGCGTGCATATATTTCAAAAATTAACGTGAGCATAGGTGAGGGCAGCTTTATCATGCCCGATGCAATTATCAATCCGGGATCAAAAGTGGGCCGTCATGTTATAGTGAATTCCACTGTTGTAGTCGATCTTGAAAACGAAGTGGGCGATTACTGCCATCTTTCCGTCGGCTGCAAGTGTGCAGGTTCAGTAAAAATAGGAAGTCTGAACTGGGTGGGAATAGGAGCTGTTATCAATGCCGGAGCATCAATCTGCGACGGGAACATGATAGGTGCAGGCACTGTTGTTGTCAAAAGCATCACAGAACCGGGTGTTTATGTGGGATCACCTGCCAGAAAAATAAAATAGCCGGAGAGAAAAATGGCTGGAAAAGGCGAAAAACTTTTATATAAAACAGATTATCTGGAAGAGATCCTGGATCTCTTTGATGACGGAATTTATATCACCGATAATGAAGCGAATACGGTTTATCTGAATCACAGCTATGAGAGAATCAGCGGACTGACTGTAACGGACATGCTTGGGAAAAACATGAAAGACCTGGTTGAAAACGGGGTCATTTCCATGAGCGGTACCTTAAAGGTCCTCAGAACCGGACAGGAAGTTACAATGGAACAGAGCTTCAGTACCGGAAGGCATGCCATCATAACCAGTATTCCGATCTTCAGAAATCATGTTTTTGAGAAGCCTGAAAAAAACGCAGACGAAAAAGAAACGATAGTCATGGTCGTGACCATTGTACGCGAGATGACGGAAATATATTCCGTCAGAAAAGAGATGCGTATACAGGAGCACCTCAAACAGAAATACCAGGCCGAGCTGGAAAAACTGAAAAAAGAATATATCGGAGGCCCGGATATCGTTGCGGAAGATGCATCTATGCGCAGCCTTATGCACCTTGTTGATCACATAAGGATGGTTGATGCCAATATACTCCTGCTTGGAGAACACGGCAGCGGAAAAAGAAGGATAGCCACATATATACATGAATATTCGCAGAGATCAAACCTTCCGTTTTTAAGGATAAGCTTTTCGGCCATGCCGAAGGACGACCCGATGGGTTACCTCTTCGGACAGAGCGGCGAAGGGAATTACAGGATAGGCATGCTGGAAAATGCCGAGGGCGGAACGGTGTATTTTGAGGACCTGGAGGATATGCCGGCGGCAATCCAGGACCAGATATTATCACTGATAAGTGACGGACAGTGCGTGATGGGCGACGGAACCGTAAGGAAACTGGACCTGAGAGTTATAGCAGGCAGCACGTGCAGCATGGAGGAAATGCGCAAAATGAAAAGGGTGAATCCTGACATTCTGTATGCGTTTTCCATGTTTGCCGTAAACATTCCTCCGCTCAGGGAAAGAAAGGCGGATATTGTTCCGCTGACAGAGCATTTCCTTGAAAGATATAACAAGGAAAAAGGAACAAACATACGCGTGTCAAAAACATGCTACGAGCGTATGCTGGCATACAGCTGGCCGGGAAATGTTCTTGAACTTGAAAACATGGTGAACCGCGCGGCTATCGTCTGCCAGACAGATACAATAGAAGAAGAGGATCTGTTCATCTCGGCATCTGAACCTCTGCCGGAAGATATCAGGAGGATGAGGATTCCTGATGAACTGCCGCAGCAGATGGATCTGAGAGATGAGGTTGCCGCACTTGAAGCCGGATATATGAAAAAAGCCTTTGAACAATTCGGCAATATCAGGGATGCTGCTGCATATCTGGGCTTTGATGCTTCCACATTTACAAGAAAACGCCAGAAATATATGCAGATGGGCCTTATGTAAGTGCTTTGTTGCAAAAATGCATATTGAAGCGGTGCCATTGATAAAATATAATTTTATTGGTGCAATAGTTGCAATAACTGCGTTTATCTGAAAGACAAAATAAACCTTTCTGAAAACAAATTGCAAAAACGCAACACAATAAAAGACATTTTTATCAAGGAGGAAATAATACCATGGCACTTATGACAGGCGAACAGTACATTGAAAGCATTCGCAAGATGAACATGCAGATCTACATGTTCGGCGAGAAAGTTGAGAATCCGGTGGACAATCCTATTCTCCGTCCATCACTCAATTCCGTAAGAATGACTTATGATCTTGCTCAGGATCCGCAGTATGCTGAACTCATGACAGTAAAGTCACCATACACCGGAGAGATCATCAACCGTTTCGAACATATCCATCAGAGCACAGAAGACCTCAGAAATAAGGTTAAGATGCAGAGACTCTGCGGTCAGAAGACTGCTGCATGCTTCCAGAGATGCGTTGGAATGGACGCATTCAATGCTGAATTCTCAACAACTTTCGAAATCGACAAAAAATATGGCACAAACTATCATGAGAACTTCAAGAAGTTCATGAATTACTGTGCTTCAAACGACCTTACAGTTGACGGAGCAATGACAGACCCTAAGGGTGACCGTTCAAAGGCTCCTCATGCTCAGGCTGATCCTGACCTTTACTTAAGAGTAGTTGAAAGACGCCCTGACGGCGTTGTTGTACGCGGAGCAAAGGCTCATCAGACAGGTATCTGCAACTCACACGAAGTTATCGTAATGCCGACAATCTCAATGGGTCCTGATGATAAGGATTATGCAATTTCATTTGCAGTTCCTGTTGATACAGAAGGCATCTTCATGATCATCGGCCGTCAGAGCTGCGATACACGTAAGCTTGAAGGCACCAAGCTGGATGTGGGCAACCAGGAATTCGGCGGTGTTGAAGCCCTTACCATTTTTGATGATGTATTCGTTCCGAATGAGCGCATCTTCATGAACGGCGAGACAGAGTTCGCAGGCGTTCTTGTTGAAAGATTTGCAGGCTACCATCGTCAGTCATACGGCGGATGCAAGGTTGGTGTAGGCGATGTCCTCATCGGAGCTGCAGGCGTTATTGCTGAATACAACGGTGCTGCCAAGGCTTCAGCTGTTAAGGATAAACTTATTGAAATGATCCACCTCAATGAGACACTGTATTGCTGCGGTATCGCATGCTCAGCAGAAGGATATCCTACAGAGTCAGGCGCTTATATCATCGACCTTCTTCTCGCAAATGTATGCAAGCAGAACGTAACCAGATTCCCATACGAAATCGTTCGTCTTGCTGAAGACATTGCCGGCGGCCTTATGGTTACAGCTCCTTCAGAGAAAGACTTCCGCGATGAGAAGCTTGGAAAATATATTGACAAGTACCTTAAGGGCGTTGAAGAAGTTTCAACAGAGAACCGTCTTAAGATGCTCCGTCTTATTGAGAACCTTTCACTCGGCACAGCTGCTGTTGGTTACAGAACAGAGAGCATGCACGGCGCAGGTTCACCACAGGCTCAGCGTATCATGATCCAGCGTCAGGGCAACCTTGGATTCAAGAAAGAACTGGCAAAGGCAATCGCTCATATAGAGGAGTAATTATTCATGACTGATATCAGCCTTGAAGCAATTGAGAAAGTATTGGATGAGAAGGTCCGTCCGGACCTGGCTCTCCATGGAGGAAATATCGGTGTTGAAGAACTCAGGGCAGGCGTACTTTATGTGCGCCTGCTCGGAGCATGTTCGGGCTGCCTTTCGGCAGATATGACCATGGAAACCCTGGTTACCGGAGAGCTAAAGGAAGCATTTCCTGAACTTAAGGAGGTTTCCCTGGTAACAGGAGTGAGCGACAGTCTCATAGCCGAGGCGAAGGATTTCCTGAACAAGAGACACGAAAGCAGGGAGACGAAGAAATGAATTGGAGAGAAGAATATGCTGACCGCATCTGCACGGCAGAAGAAGCGGTATCACATATAAAAAACGGAGACAGGGTGGTTGTCACCCATGCATGCGGAGAATCTGTACTTCTCAGCGATACAATGGTTCAGTGCGCTGAAAAATATGATTTCCGTGATATAGAAGTGGTCCACATGGTTGCCATGGGACATGCTCTTTACTGCGCGCCGGAAATGGAAGGAAGGTTCCGCCATCACGGACTTTTCCTGGGCGGTTCAACAAAAGCTGCTGTTGCTGAGGGAAGGGGCGATTTCACGCCTGTTTACTTCTCTGACATTCCTGATCTTTACAGGACAAGCCTGCATCCGAATGTAGTCCTGCTTCAGCTTTCCGAGCCTGATGAGCATGGATACTGTTCTTTCGGAATTTCATGCGACTATACAAAGCCGTGCGCTGAGGTTGCAGATATCAGGATCGCGCAGATAAATCCAAAGATGCCGAGAGTTCTCGGAGATAACTTTATACATGTCAGCGAACTGGATTACATTGTTGAACAGGAAAGTGATGTTATACAGCTTCAGCCGCCTAAGATCGGTGAAGTTCAGAAAAAAATCGGCGAAAACATCGCATCACTGGTTCATGACGGTGACTGCCTGCAGCTGGGCATAGGCGCCATTCCTGATGCAGTTCTGCTTTTCCTTAAGGACAAGAAGGATCTTGGAATCCATTCAGAAATGTTCTCTGACGGAGTAGTTGAGCTGATCGAGGCCGGCGTTATAACAAACAAATGCAAACAGATCAATAACGGAAAATGCGTGGCTACATTCCTTATGGGAACCGAAAAACTTTATAATTTCGTAAATGACAACCCGATGGTTGAGATGGATCCCGTTGATGTAGTAAATGATCCAAGGATCATCTGCCGGAATGATAATGTTGTTTCCATAAACTCATGTGTTGAGGTGGACCTTATGGGACAGGTTGCTTCCGAGTCTGTAGGTCTTACACAGATTTCAGGAGTCGGCGGACAGGTTGACTTTGTACGCGGAGCCAACTGGTCAAAGGGCGGACGTACCATCATGGCAATGCCTGCAACCACAGGAAAGGGAACAATTTCAAAGATAGTTCCGTTCCTTACACACGGAGCAGCAGTAACAACATCACGCTGCGATGTTAACTATGTTGTAACAGAATACGGAATTGCACAGCTTAAAGGAAACAGCCTGAAGGAAAGGGCACGTCAGCTTATTGCCATAGCTGATCCTGCATTCCGTGACGGCCTCATTGAAGAGTTTGAAAACCGTTTCCACTGCGCATACGAAGCATAATCATGACTAATTTAGAAAAATACAACAAAATATTAAAAAGCGATCTTAAGGCAAAGGACGAAGACCTTAATGATGAAACCATGGTGTTCAACAGCTTTCCCGGCTGGAATTCTGTAACACACATGGAAATGGTATCTGACCTGGAAGAAAAATTCGGCGTGTTCTTTTCCACACTGGATATCACATCTTTCAGCAGCTACAGTCTGGGGATAGAGACACTGAAAAAGCTCGGAGTGGATATGGACAGATAACAGTCCTCAAGCACACCCGGCGGCAGATAAGCACAGACTGGGACCAGTTAACATAAACGGAGGGGTTAAAATGAAAGATTTTATGTTAAGACCTGAAATCTACAGCTATGATACAGCTGTGGAGTTCGCAAAGGATTTTCAGATAGGAAAGGGCGATCTGGTAATCTCAAACCAGTATATTTATGAGCCTTTCCTTGGAGAACTGAATCTTGAGTGCGAAGTTATCTATCAGGAAAAGTACGGAGCAGGCGAGCCTTCTGATGATATGGTAGAAGCCATATATAAAGACATCAAGACACAGCCTAAGCGTATCATCGCCATCGGCGGCGGAACAATTATTGATATAAGCAAGATATTTGCTCTTAAGGATCCGTCACCTATACTTGATCTTTACGACGGAAAGACAAAGCCTGTAAAGGAAAAAGAGCTTGTCCTTGTTCCTACAACATGCGGAACCGGCTCTGAAGTAACAAACGTTGCAGTGCTCGCACTGAACAGCCGCGGAACAAAGAAAGGCCTTGCTGTTGACGAAATGTATGCAGATAAGGCAGTTCTTATTCCTGAACTGGTTAAGGGACTTCCTTTCAAGTTCTTTGCAACAAGCTCTATCGATGCTCTTGTACACGCTGTTGAATCATCACTTTCACCTAAGGCAAACAGCTATACAAAGATGTTCGGATATAAGGCTATCGAGATGATAATTGAAGGCTTTAAGGCTATCAGGGACAACGGACCTGATGCCCGTCTGGGTCTTCTTAAGGAATTCCTTATGGCTTCCAACTATGCCGGAATAGCATTTGGAAATGCCGGCTGCGCAGCAGTTCATGCAATGGCATATCCTCTGGGAGCAACCTATCATGTAGCACATGGTGAGTCAAATTATGTTCTCTTTACCGGAGTTCTGAAAAATTACATGGAGATTAAGCAGGACGGCGAGATTGCAGTCATGAATAAATTCCTTGCAGACCTTTTAGGCTGCGAGGTTTCATGTGTTTATGATGAACTTGAAAATCTTCTTAATATCGTCCTTCCGAAGAAGCCTCTTCACGAGTTCGGAATGACCGAAGAAGACCTTGAGACATTCTCAGAGTCAGTTATGGTAAATCAGGGACGTCTGATGGCAAACAACTTTGTTGAACTTGACAAAGCAAGAGTTTATAAGATTTACAAAGAACTTTTCTGAGAATAAAAAACAAAGCAAAAA
>JAZUFV010000206.1:0-6485 GCA_045640845.1 Lachnospiraceae bacterium | reverse complement strand
CATTTGTCCCTCCCTGATACATTTAATAGATGAACGGAAAATTTAAAATTAAAACAATTGACATGACGACCGGGAACATCCTTAAAAATCTCCTGGTTTTCGGACTTCCGATTTTCATCGGAAGTCTTTTCCAACAATTTTACAACATAGTTGACAGCATAATCGTCGGCCGGTTTGTCGGTGCCGATGCCCTGGCTGCAGTTGGTTCGGCCGGAAATATAGCAAACGGAATGATATGGATAGCCACAGGTCTTACTACCGGAGCCAGTGTGGTTGTTGCCCAGCTTTGCGGCGCAAAAATGGAGCAGAGAATCAAACACGCCATTTCAACAACACTGATTTTCGCAGTTTTTGTTGCAATTGCTGTAACTATTATAGGTCTTGTCATAGCTTCGCCTGTTATGCGGCTTTTAAGAGTACCGGACACACTTATGGATGATGCCGTAACATATATGAAGGTCTTTATAGCCGGAACTATTTTTACAATGATCTATAATTTCTTTTCAGCCACATTAAGGTCATTGGGAGACAGTACAACACCGCTGATTTTTCTTGTAATTGCAAGCCTTTTAAATGTCGGCGGAGATATTCTTTGTGTAAGCACCCTTAAGATGGGTGTAGCAGGTGCAGCTTTGGCTACTGTCGGAGCACAGGCTATTTCTGTTATTCTTTGCGCAATTTATTGTGCTAAAAAAGTTCCATATTTTAAATTCAGAAAAGGTGATTTCATTTTTGACCGGATCCTTTTCAAGGATATTCTGAGATACAGTATTCCAACGGCCATCCAGGGCTTTGTGGCGCAGATAGGTTTTGCATTTGTTCAGGGACTGATAAACGGATTCGGAAGTGTATATATGGCTGCATATACTGCTGCAAGCAAACTTGAAGGACTTGCACATCTTCCGCTTGACTGTTTCGGAACATCACTTCAGGTATTTGTCGGTCAGAATATGGGCGCCGGAAACATCAAAAGAGTCAAACAGGGGCTTATCAGAACTATTATTGTCGGCTGTTCCATATGTATACTGGTGGCCGGTCTTATCATTGTTTTTGGTTCCGGCCTTATCAGTATGTTTATTGATGGTTCTGAAACACAAATTATCGATATCGGAAGCAGGTTCCTTAAGATATGGGCACCTTGGACAGCAGCTTTCATGCTGATGAACGCGTTTGGCGGTGTTCTGAGAGGAGCAGGGGATTCAATTGTTTCCATGATAGCATCTTTCTGTGACCTGATAGGACGTACTGCATCAGCTTATTTTTTTGTTGATGGACTGGGACTTGATTTTTATTGGATTGCACGCGCGATTTATGTGGGCTGGCTTATATCTTTACTTTGTACAGGAATCAGATACTTCACAGGAAAATGGAAAAACAAGACGATTTCTGCTGTCAAAGAACTTGTTGAAGATGTATAATAACATTAAATTTATAAGGGGGGTTTATATTATGGAAAGATTTAAAAAGTATATCTGTGAGTTTATCGGAACCTGCGTCCTGGTTGTTTTCGGATGCGGAACTGCAATGACTGTTGGATGTGACAGTGCAAACGGATGCGGATATGTTCTTACTGCGCTTGCATTTGGCCTTGTTATTGTCGGAATGGCTTATTCTATCGGAAATGTGTCAGGCTGCCATATTAACCCGGCTGTTTCTATCGGAATGCTTGTTGCCGGAAAAATCAGCGCAACTGATTTCTTTGGCTACATTATTTCACAGTTTATCGGTGGTATTGCCGGAGCTGCAATTCTGAAAGGCATCTTTGGCTGGGCCGGTCTTGAAGATAAAACCGGCGGACTCGGATCAAACGGTCTGGCAAACGGAAATATCGGAGCAAGCCTTTTGATTGAAGTGATCCTTACTTTTGTTTTTGTTCTTGTTATTCTTGGCGTAACCAGTAAGGAAAGCTTTGGTTCAGCTGCAGGAATCGTTATCGGTCTCACACTGACTCTCATCCATATCTTCGGAATCGGACTCACCGGAACATCTGTAAACCCTGCTCGTTCACTCGGACCTGCAATCTTTGCAGGTGGTGATGCTCTCAGCAGTGTATGGGTATTCATTGTTGCTCCGTTAGTCGGCGGAGTTCTTGCAGCACTTGTTTTTAAGGCTGTTCTTAAAGCTAAAGAAAACTGATAAAAGTTTCTGTTAAATTTTCAAACGGCACCCCCCATGCGGGTGCCGTTTTATGTTATAATATTATGACTATTTTTATAATTTTATGAGGTAGATATGTACGAGCTTATTCAGATTTCCGAGCACGATTACTATATTGACTGTCCGGCCAGGATCGGTCTGGTCAGAATAGATGAAAACAACGTTGTCCTTATTGACAGCGGAAGTGATAAAGATGCCGGCAAAAAGGTCATGAAAATTCTTGATGCCAATAACTGGCATCTCAAGGCAATTTATAATACTCACTCACACGCAGATCATATAGGAGGCAATAAGCTGATACAGGACAGAACAGACTGCCGTATTTTTTCAAAGGGTCTGGAATCTGTTTATACAAACTTTCCGCAGCTGGAACCGGCAGGACTTTACGGAGGCCTTCCGTTCAAGGAACTTAAACACAAGTTTCTTATGGCGCAGGAAAGTGTATCTCTTCCTTTAAATGAGTTTTTCCTTCTCGGAAATATGGAAATTCTTGAACTTCCGGGACATTCTTTTGATATGATCGGTTTTCTTACAGCTGATGGAAACGCTTTTATCGGTGACTGCGTATCATCAGCGCAGACATTAGAGAAGTATGGTATCGGCTACCTGTGGGATCCGGAAAGTTCACTTAAAACACTTGAATATATTAAAACCTTAAATGCGGTTAAGTATATTCCGGCACATGCTGATGTGACAGATGATATAACAGAACTTGCCGACATAAATATCAAAGCTATCAACAGTGTAAAAGAAAATCTTCTCAGTATATGTTCCGGACATATTACTTTTGATGACATACTTAAGAGAGTTTTTGACCTTTATGGACTATCAATGAATGCTCAGCAGTATGTACTTATAGGTTCTACTATACGTTCTTATCTTTCCTCAATGTATGACAGCGGAACATTAACTTATGAATTTATTGACAACAAAATGTACTGGAAAGACCCGGCTGTTCCGGCAGACCGGAACAAGCCTCCTTTTCTGATGACCTGTCCGGCACTGCTCAGGCCTTCGGAAGAATCCGAATACCTTGACTGATTCAATTCTAACACCGGAGATAAACGATTTTATGTATTTAGATAATGATCTTAAACAGAATATTCTTGCCGAGGCTCCGCAGGATGAGCCTGAAAGACAATATTATTTTCTGAATGAATGCAAAAAAATAGCAGCAGAAATTTCACATGAAAAGGGCAGACCTCTTACCTGCTGCATAAATACTTTCGGATGCCAGATGAATGCTAAAGATTCCGAAAAACTGCTCGGTATCATGCGGGAAATCGGCTATATTGAAACCGAAAGCGAAGATGCGGATTTTGTTCTTTATAATACCTGTACCGTCAGGGAACATGCAAATGTGAGGGTTTACGGCAGACTGGGCGTTCTGAAAAATTCCAAAGCCAAGAATCCTGATATGGTAATTGCTATGTGCGGATGCATGATGCAGGAACCTCAGGTTGTTGAAAAAATCAAAAAGAGTTACAGACATGTAAATATCATATTCGGCACACATAATATTTATAAGCTGGCCGAACTGCTTTTCATGTATTTTGCTGAAAACAAAAACCAGATTGAGATTCTTGAAGGAACCACACAGATTGTTGAGAACCTTCCGGCTGAGCGTAAGTACAGCTTCAAGTCAGGCGTTAATATTATGTTTGGCTGCAACAATTTCTGCAGCTATTGCATTGTCCCGTACGTAAGGGGACGTGAGAGAAGCCGTAAAAAAGAAGAAATACTTGATGAAATTAAAAAACTCGTTGCAGACGGTGTTATAGAAGTAATGCTTCTCGGCCAGAATGTAAATTCATATGAATATGATTTTCCGGGTCTGCTGAGTGACGTTTGTAAAATAGAAGGTCTTAAAAGGGTTCGTTTCATGACATCACATCCTAAGGATCTTTCCGACAGGCTTATTGAGGTTATCCGGGATAATCCGAAGATATGCCGTCATATTCATCTTCCGCTGCAGTCAGGCAGCAGCCGGATACTTAAAATAATGAACAGAAGATATGATAAAGAAACGTATCTTGCCCTTGCTGACAAAATAAGAAAAGAAATTCCCGGTGTTTCAATTACAACAGATATAATTGTTGGATTTCCGGGAGAAACCGAGGAAGATTTCTCAGAGACACTTGATGTTGTTGAAAAAGTCGGATTCGACAGTGCTTTTACTTTTATATATTCTAAAAGGTCAGGAACTAAAGCTGCCCTCATGCCGGATCAGGTACCGAAAGAGGTTTCCGATGACAGGATAAATCGTCTTCTGAAGCTTTGCCAGGAACAGAGCCGTCTTCAGACATTAAAATATGTCGGCGAAACCCAGGAAGTCCTTTGTGAGGATGTGAATACAAAAGATGACGAATGGCTGACAGGCAGGCTTTCCAACAACAGCGTTGTCCATTTCCGTGGTTGCAGGGAACTGATCGGAAAAATCGTTAAAGTCAGACTTGATGAAGCAAAAGGCTTTTACTACGTTGGAAGCCTTGCAGAATAGGAAGGAAATATAGTGGCTCTTTCACCTATGATGTCTCATTATCTTGAGATGAAAAAACAATATGATGACTGCATCCTTTTTTACAGACTGGGTGATTTTTATGAAATGTTCTTTGATGATGCAAAGCTGGCATCAAAAGAACTTGAACTTACCCTGACAGGAAAAGACTGCGGTCTTGAAGAACGGGCTCCTATGTGCGGAGTTCCGTTCCATGCCGCAGAAACATATATCAACCGTCTTGTATCCAAGGGATATAAGGTTGCCATTGCAGAGCAGATGGAAGACCCTGCACTTGCCAAAGGACTTGTTAAAAGGGAGGTTATCAAGGTTGTAACGCCCGGAACAAATACAAATACCCTTGCACTTTCAGAAGATTCCAATAATTATCTTTTATGCGTTTATTATGCTACCGACTTTTATTCACTCGCTTTTGTAGATATTACAACCGGTGAATTCCTTACAACACAGGTATCATCCGAAACTGAGCTTTTAAATGAGATTCATAAGTTTCCTGTCGCAGAAATTGTTTCAAACCATGCGTTCCATATGGCTCCCGTTGATTTTGAATACCTTAAGGATAAGCTTGGAATATGCATGTTTACAATCAGTGATGCAAGCTTTTCTTATGATCTTTGCTGCGAAGTTATAAAAAAGCACTTTAACGTGATTGACCTTTCAGGTCTCGGACTTGAAACATATGCCGGATGCATTCCTGCAGTCGGCGGTGTTCTGCAATATCTCTATGAGACCCAGAAAAATGACCTCGGATTTCTCAATAAACTCACGACCTACTCATCAGGCCGCTTCATGGTAATTGATTCTTCTACACGCAGAAATCTTGAGCTTACCGAAACCATGCGTGAGAAGAATAAAAAAGGCAGCCTATTATGGGTCCTTGATAAAACCTGCACGGCAATGGGTGCAAGACGTATCCGTTATTTTCTTGAACAGCCGCTTGTAGATAAGGATGAAATCATAGACCGTCAGGATGCAGTTGAAGAGCTTAACTCAAGCATGATTGACCGGGATGAGCTCAGGGAGTATCTGAATCCCATCTATGACCTTGAAAGAATCTTAGCGAAGATCTCATATAAAAGCGCAAATCCAAGGGATCTGATCGCATTTAAGAACTCGCTTGAAATGCTTCCGCCCGTTAAGCAGCTGATAAAAACATATTCATCAAAAACGCTCAGAAAAGCATATAACGATCTTGATTGTCTTGAAGATTTATATGAACTTATCAATAATGCCATTGTCGATGAGCCTCCGCTTGCTCTGAAAGACGGCGGCATTATAAGAAGCGGTTATGATGAACAGATTGACAGGCTTCGTGAGAGCAAGACAAAAGGTAAGTCATGGCTTGCAGAGATTGAGGGAAAGGAACGCGATCTTACTGGCATAAAGACTTTGCGCATCAGATACAATAAAGTATTCGGTTATTATATTGAGGTCACCAATTCATTCAAAGATAAGGTACCGGAAAGATATATAAGGAAACAGACGCTGGTAAATGCCGAAAGATATATAACCGAAGAACTAAAAGAACTTGAAGATATAATCCTCGGTGCTGAGGATAAACTCTTCGCTCTTGAATACAGCATGTTTTCGGATATCAGGGATAAAATTGCCGACCAGGTTGTAAGGATTCAGCAGACAGCCGCTGCAATATCGCAGATTGACGCACTCTGTTCACTGGCTTATGTTGCAGCCAGAAACCGTTATGTAAGGCCGCCCATAAATCCAAGCGGAATCATTGATATAAAGGATGGCAGACATCCTGTTGTTGAATGCGTAATGGATGAGGGGACATTTGTTCCTAATGACACAT
>JAZUFV010000205.1:0-6961 GCA_045640845.1 Lachnospiraceae bacterium | reverse complement strand
CAAAACAGGAAAGCGAAAGCACGGCAGCAGTAGAAGCTGCTCCTGGGCAGAGCCTGGCAGCTTTTGAAGAGAAGACGACATCATCTGAAACCATGCCGGAAACCGGGGAAGAAACCGAAGATGAGGCTTCAGACCGGGGGCTTGCTGAAGATACTGCTGATGAGTACGAAGATGATTCTGAGGACCAGCTTGGTGAAGAAGAACAGCTCGCCGAGGAAGAACGGATTGCAGCCGAGGAAGCTGAAAGGGCAGAGGCAGAGCGCATTGCGGCCGAAGAAGCTGAAAGAGCAGAAGCTGAGCGCATAGCAGCCGAAGAGGCTGAAAGGCCAGAGGCAGAACGCATTGCAGCTGAAGAGGCAAGACGCGCCGAAGAAGAAAGACGCGCAAAGGAAGAGGCTGAGAAGGCAACCACCACAGCCGCTGATGATGAAGATGAGGATGATGCTGAAAAATATGATTATACGGCAGATGCGGCCGCTTACGGCATGACTCCTGAAGGCTATCTTCTGGCATGCACGGTTTCGGCAGAGGTGGGCTGGTCTCCGTATGAAACGCAGGTGGCAGCAGCCAATGTTATTCTTAAGAGGGCGGCAAATGAAGGAAGCATAAGGGCAGCAGTATTTGCATGGGGCCAGTTTGCGGTAACATGGGACGGCGCGCTGATGCGGACATTTAAAAACGGTCCGCGTGATGATGCGGTAAGGGCAGCAAAAGCAGCGCTTGCCGGCGAAGGCAACGACCAGCCATATTATTATTTCAACAACGTTCAGCCGGGCAGTGGCTACACATGGGTACTCATCGGCGACGAATACTTTTTCTATTGATTACGGAGGGGAAATGGAAGATCCTAAGATTCTTTGCGGAGCAAGCTATTATGAACAGAAGTTCTATCTGAACGAGGCATATGAGGGGCTTCCGCAGCAGATAAAAGAGGAACTGCAGATACTCTGCGTATCATTTGTGGAGGAAGTGAGCGGAATCATCATGCTGGAATTCAGCGAGGAAGGAAGCCTTAGAATCGTTGTGACCAGCAAGCCGGATGACTTCTACTTTGATGAGATAGGCAGCCAGCTTAAGGTTAAGCAGATGCAGGTGAAAAACACAGAGCTTTTTAAACAGCTTGAAGAATATTACGATGCAATATTTGCGTGAAAGGATAAAGAATGTTACTGGCAATTGATGTAGGAAATACCAATATAAAATACGCTCTTTTTGAAGGTGATACCATAATCTCATCATTCAGGGTGAGAACAGACAGCACAAAGACATCTGACGAACTGGGAATTTCACTCACAAACCTTTTAAAAAGCCGCGGCCATAAACCTGAAGATATCAAGGCGGTTGTAATTTCAACCGTGGTTCCCGACATTATGCATTCACTGAACAATGCCATAAAGAAATTCCTGGAAGTTGACCCGATGATAGTGGGGCCGGGAATGAAAACAGGAATCAAACTGGTGAAGACAGACCCGAGTGAAACCGGTTCCGACCGCATAGTAAACGGTGTGGCAGCGCTGGCTATTTACGGCGGTCCTGTTATTGTTGTTGATTACGGAACAGCCACAAAGTTCGATCTTTTTGGTGATGACGGAGTCTTTGAATCGGCAGTAACATGTCCGGGAGTCATGCTTTCCGCCAGAGCACTCTGGGAAGGCACCGCAAAACTTCCGGAGGTTGAGATCGTCAATCCGGGAAGCATCATGTGCAAGCATACGATCCCAAGCCTTCAGGCCGGAATCTTTTACGGCAAGATAGGCGAGGCGGAATATATCATTGATAAGCTTATTGAAGAGTACGGCCACGGACCGATGCCTGTTGTTGCCACAGGCGGTCTGGCAAAGATAATCTTTCCGGAGACCGACAGACTGCAGTTTTATGATCCTAACCTTACAATGCAGGGCCTCAGGATAATCTGGGAAAAGAACAGATAAGACATGTGGAAGATAGGGAACATTGAACTGAATTCCAGGGTGGTGCTGGGCCCGATGGCCGGCTTCACCGATATGCCTTTCAGGGCACTCTGCGCGGAGCAGGGTGCTTCTCTTACCTATACGGAAATGATAAGTGCGAAGGGCCTGTTTTATAAAAACCGGAATACTTATCCGCTTGCGGCAGTAAGTGAAAGCGAAAAAGCTGTGGCACTTCAGCTGTTCGGCTCCGAGCCGGAACTGATGGCTGAGGAAGCAGCAAAACTTGAGGACGGCCCATATGCCATGTTTGACATCAACATGGGATGCCCTATGCCGAAAATCGTGAACAACGGCGAGGGATCGGCATTGATGAAAGATCCGGTGCTTATCGGGAAAATCGTGAAGGCAATGACGGAAAGGCTTTCAAAACCGGTGACGGTTAAGATAAGAAAAGGTTTTGATGCGGGCTCGGTCAATGCCGCGGAGGCAGCAAAGGCGGCCGAGGAGGCCGGAGCTTCAGCCATAGCCGTGCACGGAAGGACCAGGGAAGAGTATTACTCGGGAAAGGCCGACTGGGATATCATAAAGCAGGTGAAAGAGGCGGTTTCAATTCCGGTGATAGGAAGCGGAGACATAACCGGCGGGGCGGATGCGAAGAGAATGTTTGAAGAAACCGGCTGCGATGCTGTGATGGTGGCAAGAGCGGCCAGGGGCAACCCTTGGATATTCAGGGAAATAAATGGATTTCTGGAGACGGGGGAAATCCCGGACAGGCCGGGCCCTGATGAAATAAAGCAGATGATAAAAAGACAGCTGCAGCTGATGATAGATTTTACAGGAGAATTCTCGGCCGTAAGGCAGCTGAGGAAGCACGTGGGCTTCTATGTGACGGGACTTGATAACGCCACATACATCAGACGCGAGATAAACGGGGCGGAAACGGTGGAGGAATTCCTGAAAATCCTTGAAAAGTGGCTTTGAATCTTGACAATAACTTTGTTATTAAAGTAAAATACACTGATAGTTTCAGACTTACCAAATTTGTGAAAGGCAGATACTAAAATGGCAGAAAAACAGATCTTAACAAAAGAAAACCTTGCTAAGTACGAAGCAGAACTTGAAGAACTCAAGGTCAATACAAGAAAAGAGATCGCTGAAAAGATCAAAGTTGCCCGCGAGATGGGTGACCTTTCAGAGAATGCCGAATACGATGCAGCCAAAGACGAGCAGAGAGAGATAGAAGCCAGGATTGAAGAACTGGAGCAGATCATTGCTAATGCAGAGATCCTGGATGAAAGTGCAATAGACTACACTAAAGTGCATGTGGGATGCCAGGTTACTGTTACCGACAAATCCACAAAGAAAGACACAACATATACTATCGTTGACAAATCAGAAGTAAACTCACTGGAGCTGAAGATATCTTATGAGTCTCCTGTGGGAAAAGCTCTGATGGGCAAGTCAACCGGTGATTCAGTTGAAGTGGCAACTCCGATGGGCCTCATGAAGATGAAGGTCAAGAAGATAGTAAAAGCAGACTGATGATTTTACCGGGTACCGAAAGTGCCCGGTATTAGTTATAAGGCAAAAGAGGAAGAAAAATGGCACAGGAAAATCAGAACAACCAGGATACCAACCAGCTGTTAAAGGTTAGAAGAGAAAAGCTGGCAGCCCTTCAGGAGGCCGGAAAGGATCCTTTCGTAATCACAAAATATGACCAGACTCATCATACAGATGAAGCAAGGGATATCTACATCGCTCATGAGACAGAGCTTCTTGCAGGACGCAAAGAGCCTGATGTTGAAGGACTTGACGAGGAAGCTGCAAAGGCAGCTGTTACGGCAGATTATAATGAGCGCCGCGCAATTATGGATGCAAGCCCGATTGAAGTTTCGCTTGCAGGCCGAATGATGTTCAAACGTGTGATGGGAAAAGCATCATTCTGCAACATCCGTGATCTTAAGGGTGATATTCAGGTTTATGTTGCAAGGGACAGCATCGGCGAAGATTCGTATGCAGATTTTAAGAAATCCGACATCGGCGATATCTACGGCGTGAAGGGTTATATGTTCCGTACGAAGACGGGCGAGATCTCAGTCCATGCTGAGTCAATGACCATGCTTTCAAAGAGCCTTCAGATACTTCCTGAGAAATTCCATGGCCTGACAGATACAGACATGCGCTACAGACAGCGTTATGTTGACCTTACAATGAATCTGGAGGTAAGGGAAGCATTTATCAAGAGATCAAAGATCATCTCAGCCATCCGTACCTACCTTGCAGGAGAGAAGTTCATAGAGGTTGAAACCCCTATGCTGGTTTCAAATGCAGGCGGAGCGGCAGCCCGTCCTTTTGAGACACATTTCAACGCACTTGATGAAGATTTCCGTCTCCGTATTTCACTTGAGCTTTATCTGAAGAGGCTTATAGTGGGCGGACTTGAAAGAGTTTATGAGATCGGCCGTGTATTCAGGAATGAGGGTCTTGATACCCGCCATAATCCTGAGTTCACGCTTATGGAACTTTATCAGGCATATACAGATTATCACGGCATGATGGAACTGACTGAGAACATGTACAGGTATGTTGCACAGGAAGTTCTGGGCACAACAAAATTCTCATATAACGGCGTGGAGATTGACTTCGGAAAGCCTTTTGAGGTTCTTTCAATGGTTGACGGAGTTAAGAAATACGCAGGAATCGACTGGAATGAGGTTGAGACCCTTGAGCAGGCTCAGGCGCTTGCAAAAGAGCGTGGCATTGAGTACGAGCCGCATCATAAGAAGGGTGATATCTTAAGTCTGTTCTTCGAAGAGTATGTTGAGGAGCATCTTATCCAGCCTACATTTGTTATCGACCATCCTATCGAGATAAGCCCTCTTACAAAGAAGAAACCGGGCAACCCTGATTACGTTGAGCGTTTTGAGCTCTTTATCAACGGCTGGGAAATGGCAAATGCATATTCAGAGCTGAACGATCCTATAGATCAGAGAGAACGTTTTGCACTGCAGGATGCCAATGCCGAGCTGGGCGATGAGGAAGCACAGCATACAGATGAAGACTTCCTGAATGCACTTGAGATAGGAATGCCTCCGACAGGCGGCATCGGATACGGAATCGACAGACTCTGCATGCTGCTTACCGACAGCGCAGCGATAAGAGATGTACTCCTGTTCCCGACAATGAAATCTATCGGCGGAGAAAAGCCTGCACCTGCAAAGGATGAGGTGAAGGAAGCAGTTGATGCTGCCAAGACAGCTTTTGAAGGAGCTTTAAATGCAGGAGCAATAGCTGCAGCAGCCATAGGCAGCGAGCTTGCAGCCAAAGTTGAAGAAAAACTTGCATCACTTGGCGTGACAGATTTCTCAAAAGTTAAGATAGAGCCGCTTTTTGAAGAAGAGGTGGATTTTGATACATTCAGCAAGAGTGACTTCCGTGCTGTCAAGGTAAAGGCGTGCGAGGCTGTTAAGAAGAGCGAAAAGCTGCTTCAGTTCACGCTGGATGACGGCACAGGAACAGACAGGACAATCCTTTCGGGCATCCATAAATTCTATGAGCCGGAAGAGCTGATAGGAAAGACGCTTATTGCCATCACAAACCTTCCGCCAAGGAAGATGATGGGCATCGACTCCTGCGGAATGCTGCTCAGTGCCATCCATGAGGAAGAAGGAGAAGAGAAGCTTCACCTTCTGATGGTTGATAACCACATTCCGGCAGGTGCGAAGCTGTATTAAGTCGGTCGGAAATACTGAATATTTGATGTTGAACAGCCCCGCAGGTCGATCCCGCGGGGCTGTTTTGTTATGTAATATATACATGCGGGCGAACGCAGTTCGCCCCTACAAGGCTTCGCCCGCACCGGGACCCGCCCCTATGCGGCGCGCGATTACGGAAAAGCACTCGTTTTTTTTCGGAAATTTTGTTATACTGACTGAAATAATCGTTATTAAGTTCCCCAACGATATAAAAAACTAAGGAGTATCTATGGGACTCAATATGCCTAATATTATGCAGGGCTTTGGCCTGGAACTGACTTTGATCGCCGGGATCGGCTATCTTTGGTTTCAGAGCTTAAAAAACCGGAAAACACCAAACCTGATGGCGTTTTTTAAGTTGTGTTCTGCATTGCTTTTGTACCTGCTGATCAATATTCCGGTCAGAATATCGGATCTGAATCTCGCCAGCTGGGCTCCGTGGGTCGTCTTTGTATTGAACGCTTTATTTGTCGCACTTCAGACGCTGACAGCATATGAGTGGTTCATTTATTTCCTGACCGTTCAGGGAGCAGACCTGACCGAAAAGCCGAAACTTCGCTGGATTTTCCTGATCCCGCTCTTACTGATGGTGATCCTGCTTGGCGTATCCTATAAGACTCATTGGCTGCTGTATGTAAATGAGCAGGGAACTTATATGAGAGGCACACTGTTTTTCCTGCAGTTTCTGCTGCCTTATTCCTACCTCGCCGGATCTTTTGTTTATGCCTGGGTGCACTATAAAAAAACGAAGGACCGCAGACTGTTTTCCATCTTTTTCTATGCTTTCTTTACAACCATGGTCACTTCAGTGCTGCAGGTTTTCTTCAGCGGTTCATTTACACACGCAGGACTGAGCCTCGCTGTGCTTCTCATCTATATTGAGATGTATCAGAACGAGATCAAGCAGATGGAAAACATGAAGTCTTTGGAGAAAGTGAACCGGCAGCTTGAGATCGCAAATGACAAGCTTCATGAAACCGTACAGGAGCTGGAAATAAGTGTCGCCAATGAGCGGGAGGCAAATAACGCAAAGAATGATTTCCTGTCAAGAATGAGTCACGATATCCGTACACCGCTGAACGGTATTCTCGGAATCATTGAAATTGATGACAGACATCCGGAGGATGTGGGGCTTCTTACAGAAAACAGGAAGAAGGCGAAGGTGGCAGCAAACCATCTGCTCTCCCTTATCAATGATATTCTGGATATGAGCAAGCTGAATTCGGGAAAATATGAACTTGCCCGGGAACCTTTTGTCATTTCCGAACTGTTGAACGAAGTGGTGACGATGGCACG
>JAZUFV010000204.1:0-2770 GCA_045640845.1 Lachnospiraceae bacterium | reverse complement strand
ATGCAAAACTTGATAAGGCTGTTATCGCGGAGGCATTCAAGTATGCAGTCACCACCGCGTACAAGGCTGTAATGAAGCCAAAGGAAGGTACCATTCTCACGGTTGCCAAGGCAGCAGCCCAGAAAGCGGATGAGCTTGCAGGAGCCGATATCACACTTGAGGAGTATTTTGAAGAGATCAATAAATATGCCGAGCTGATCCTCGGAAAAACGCCGGAAATGCTTCCTGTATTAAAGGAGGCCGGTGTTGTGGATTCAGGCGGTCAGGGCCTCCTGGAAGTTCTTAAAGGGGCATTTGAAGGCTTTAAAGGGCTTGATGTTGAGATCAACGCCGGAAGCGCCGCTCCTATTATGATAGGAAGTGAAGGCCTTAAGGGCGTGGTTGATTCTTCTTCCATCGCCACCGCGGACATAAAGTTCGGATATTGCACTGAATTCATAATAAAGACAGAAAAAGCTTTCGGCGATGAAGACGAGAAGGCCTTCAAGGAATTCCTCAGTTCCATAGGTGATTCGCTGGTTGTTGTTGCCATGGATGATATCGTCAAGATACATGTCCATACAAACCATCCGGGACAGGCTTTTGAAAAAGGTCTTGAATATGGCCAGCTCACCAACATGAAGGTTGATAATCTTTGGGAAGAACATAACGAGAAGGTTGTCCTTGAAGCAGACCGCGCTCTCGCAGCAAAGAAGGACGCCGGGAAGCAGGCGAAAAAAGAGCCTGAAAAAAAATTTGGCTTTGTAGCAGTCTGTGCCGGAGACGGAATAACCGAACTTTATAAAGAGCTTGGCGTTGATGCTGTTATTGAAGGCGGCCAGACAATGAATCCGAGTACTGAAGATATACTTGCAGCCATTGATAATGTTCCTGCCGAGAATGTATTTATCTTCCCGAATAACGGAAATATAATCATGGCAGCAAGACAGGCTGTTGAGCTTTGTGAAAGCAAGAATGCGGTGATCATCCCTACAAAGACAATAATCGAAGGTCTTTCGGCAATGGTCAGCTTTGATGAGAATGCTTCTGCAGAAGAAAATACCGAAGCAATGAACGAGGCCATCAAGGCTGTGGCAACTGCGGAGATCACATATGCGGTAAGAGATACCGAGCTGTACGGAAAAAAGATCAGCAACGGCGACTATATGGGAATAGGCGAGGGCAGCATCTGCGCAGTAGGCAAGGATCTTAACGAGACAATGCTTGCAACCATCCGCGCTCTTGTTAAGGAGGATTCCGAACTGATCACTCTTTATTATGGAAAAGAAATTGAAGAGGCAGATGCGGAAAGCTTTGCGGAAACAGTCCGGAAGGAGTTTCCTGACGCAGAAGTTGATGTGGTATACGGAGGCCAGCCTGTATATTATTACTATGTTTCTGTTGAGTGAGAAAATAAGCCGGAATTGACAATTTAACTAATGAATTATGCAGTTTTATCATAGATCTTATGCATAAAACTGCATTTTTTATGCATAAAATAAAAACTTTGTAAAAAACAGTTGATTTAACAAAAAGATTGTGCTATTTTGCATTTTATATTTTGAATGAAATTTCAGAAAGAAGGATTTAATAATGAAAAAGTTGACAAAAGTTTTAAGCGTTGTCCTGGCTGTTGCACTTATCGGTGCAGGTCTTGTTGCATGCGGCGGCTCTGAAGGCGGCAGCGCAGCAGGCGGATCAGGAGAAATCTTTATCGGTGCAACCGGACCTCTTACAGGAGATGCTTCTTCATATGGTATCTCTGTTCAGCAGGGTGCTCAGCTTGCAGTTGAAGAAATCAACGCAAATGGCGGTGTTAACGGACTTACTCTTAAGTTCGACATCAAGGATGACAAGGCAGCAGCAGCTGACGCAGCTACAGCTTATGACCAGCTCTTTGATGCAGGAATGCAGGTATCACTCGGATCTGTAACATCAGGTTCATGCGAAGCTTTCGGACAGAGAGCAGCAGAAGACGGACTCTTCTTCCTTACACCTTCAGCTTCAGCAGCATCTGTTATCGAAACAGGTGACACAGCTTTCCGTGTATGCTTCGGCGATCCTGACCAGGGTGTTTTAGCAGCTCAGGAACTTACTTCTAAATATAAGAAGATCGGCTGCATCTATGATACATCTGATACATATTCATCAGGTATCTATGAGGCATTCGAGGGCGAAATGAAGAACCTTGGTGTTGAGTACACTGTATGCACATTTGACGCAGACAACAAGAAAGACTTCTCAGCTCAGGTTGAGACTCTTAAAGACTGCGACGTTATCTTCTGCCCATTCTATTACACAGAAGCTTCAACAGTTGCACGTGTATGCGCTCAGAAGGAACTTGATGAAATCGTTCTCTTCGGATGCGACGGATTTGACGGAATCGAGCCTCTTCTTGAGGAAACAGTTAAGAACCCTATCAACTACATCACACCTTTCGATGTAACTTCTACTGATGAGAAGGTTGCTAACTTCGTTGCAGCTTACAATGAGAAGTATGAATCAGATCCTGACCAGTTCGCAGCTGACGGATATGATGCAGTTTACACCATAGCTGAATGCCTTACAAAGGCAGAAGTTAAGGATGCTAAGATCTCTGCAGAGGATCTTGGAAAGATCATGGTTGAAACCATTACCGGTGCTGACTTCTCTTATGCAGGTGTTACAGGCGGAATGAAGTGGGATGCTTCAGGTGCCTGCACAAAGGTTCCTGTAATCAAGGTTATCCAGTAATCAGTCTGATATCAGAAAATGAAGGGGTTGCCGCACTAAGCGGCAACCCCTTTTTTGT
>JAZUFV010000203.1:0-6540 GCA_045640845.1 Lachnospiraceae bacterium | reverse complement strand
GCTATTGAAAACTGCAGGAAGAACGGAACGGATCTTCATATCTGGGGTCTTCTTTCAGACGGCGGAGTCCACAGCCTTAATAAGCATCTTTACGCAATTCTTAAGATGGCAAAAGATAACGGCCTTGAGAACGTATATGTCCATGCATTTCTTGACGGCCGCGACACGGCGCCGACATCAGGTATGGATTATATTAAAGAACTGGATGAAAAGTGCAGGGAGTATACCGGAAAGATAGCGACTATCTGCGGAAGATACTGGGCAATGGACAGGGATAACCGCTGGGAACGTGTTGAAAGAGCTTACCGTATGCTTACGGAGGGCACGGGAAATCAGGAAACATGTCCGGTAAAGGCCATGGAAAACAGCTATGCAAACGGAATTACAGATGAGTTCTTTGAGCCGACGGTAATTACGGAAAACGGAAAACCTCTGGCAACCGTAAAGGATGGGGACAGTGTGATATTCTTTAATTTCCGTCCTGACCGCGCACGTGAGATAAGCCGCACATTCTGCTGTGATGATTTTACAGGTTTTGAAAGAGGAGAGAGGATAAAGACGGATTATGTCTGCTTCACTGAATATGACATAACCATACCAAATAAAAAAATCGTATTCAAAGAAGAGGAAATCGAGGATACATTCGGTGCGTTCCTTTCAAAACAGGGACTTAAGCAGGCCCGTATAGCTGAGACAGAAAAGTACGCCCATGTTACATTCTTCTTTAACGGAGGAGTTGAAGCCGCAAATCCGGGTGAGGACCGCTTCCTCATAGCATCCCCTAAGGTTGCCACCTATGACCTTCAGCCTGAGATGAGTGCACCTGCTGTATGTGATAAAATAGTTGAGGTGATCAGAAACGGTGCTCACGATGTTGTTATTGCAAACTTCGCAAATCCTGACATGGTGGGCCATACAGGCGTTTTTGATGCTGTTGTGAGGGCGCTTGAAGTCATTGATACATGTGTGGGCAGGGTTGTTGAAGCCGTTAAGGAAACGGGTTCTGTAATGTTCCTCTGTGCCGATCACGGCAATGCCGAGGAACTTATTAATCCTGAAAGCGGCGAGCCATGGACAGCACATACCACAAACCTTGTTCCGTTCATTCTGATCAACGGGGAGAAGGGATGGTCTCTCAGGAAAGGCGGAAGACTGTGCGACATAGTACCTACTCTTATTGATATCATGGGTATTGAAAAACCTGAGGCCATGACGGGAGAAAGTCTTCTTATAAGATAATTTATCTGTTGCAATAAGGAAAATCCTGTGGTAATATAGCAAGGCTTAATCAGATTTTATAAAGGGGGATAGGCAATTGTATCTCGTACTTACAATAATCATATCAATAGTTAGTGTAATCCTCATCCTGGCTGTAATCTTCCAGGAGAGCAAATCATACGGACTTTCAGGTTCAATCAGCGGCGGTTCAAGCAATGCATGGTCAGGAACCAAGAGCAGGTCCAAAGAAGGAAGACTGGTAAAGATAACCACAATTGCGGGAATTGTATTCTTCGTTGCGGCAATACTGCTCAATGTCGGGTTATTCACGGGTCTTTAAAAAATAAACAAGCACTCCCGCAAGGGAGTGCATTTTAATTTTACGGTATGGCAAAAGACAACATAAAACTTATCTCAAACAATAAAAAAGCATATCACGACTATTTCATAGATGAAAAGTTTGAAACCGGAATTGAGCTCATCGGAACTGAGGTCAAGTCATTGCGTATGGGCAAATGTTCTGTGAAAGAAGCCTTTGTCCGCATCAGGGGCGGCGAGGTTTTTGTTTACGGAATGAACATTTCACCATATGAAAAAGGCAATATATTCAACAGGGATCCGCTGCGTGTAAGAAAACTTCTTATGCACAAGGGCGAAATTCGTAAGCTTGAGGGAAAAGTATCACAGCAGGGATATACCCTTGTTCCTCTTCAGGTTTATTTTAAGGGCAGTCTGGTAAAGGTCGAGATAGGCCTCTGCCGCGGTAAAAAGCTTTATGACAAGCGCGAGGACATCGCAAAGAAGGATCAGAAGAGAGAGGCCGCCCGTGAGCTTAAGCTCAAAATTCAGTAACAGTTAATAATAAGAAATGGATATAGATTTATGAAAAAAGATTTTAACATGCTCACCGGCAAGCCTTTCAGTTCGCTTCTGATATTTGCCCTTCCGATGGTTATAGGAAACCTCCTGCAGCAGCTTTACAATGTTGTGGACTCCATTATAGTCGGAAAAGTCGCCGGGCAGGAAGCGCTTAACGCTGTAGGCGCATCATCAACCATTCTGAACATTTACATCGGAATAGCAATAGGCTTAAGTGTCGGCTGTTCCATTGTATTTTCACAGCTTCTCGGAGCAGGCCATATAGGCAGGCTGAAAACAGCATTTTACACCGCCATCATCACATTCGCTGCACTCAGCTTTATAGCAATTGCAGGAGGATTGATTGCCAGCGATGCAGTGCTTCATGCGACCAACGTTCCGGAAACTTTCTATGATGAAGCAAAGATATATTACCAGATCTATATAATCGGCTTCCCTGCAATGTTCATCTATAACATTGCAAATTCAGGATTCAATTCTCTCGGAAAGAGCAGGATTACGCTTTATCTTCTTGCCGGTGCATCCATCACCAATGTATTCCTTGATATCTGGTTCGTTCAGGGAATGGGTATGGGCGTTGCGGGAGCTGCCATAGCAACCGATATCTCCCAGTATCTTGCAGCCATCGTGGCCATCGTACTGCTTCTGCGTGAACTGAAAACAAAGTATGTAACAGAGGAACATTATGCAGTATATGAGTTCCGCATCCTTATAAACATGCTGAAGATAGCAATTCCTACAATGCTGGCCCAGATTGTTGTGTCTGTCGGATACACCGTTCTTATGTCTCTGGTAAATACATTCAATAATGATATCATTGCCGGCTATGTGGCAGGAATGAAGCTTGATTCACTTTGTGCCGTTCCTATGACACAGTTCGGAAATGCTGTTGCAACATTTACCGGACAGAATGTCGGGGCAAGGCAGTATGACCGTGTTCCGAAAGGCATTTTATCAGCCGGTATTATGTGCGCCATAGTGTGGGCACTTTTTGTGGGAGCGGTTCAGCTGTTCGGACATGATATGATAGGCTGGTTCATGAAAGAAGGTGTAAGCGAGGCAGCATATACTGCCGGCGTTCAGTACATGACGGTAATGAGCTCCTTCTACATTGTCCTGGGACTCATGTATGTTTTTGCCGCAACACTGAGAGGCGCAGGCGATGCCATAGTTTCTGTCATAGGCGTAACAATCAATTTTGCGTCCAGATGTATTTTCGCATACGTCATGGTTGCATTAATGGGCGGCCCTGCAGTTTCAGGAACCGAACTTTACATCTGGTGGTCAAATCCTATCGGCTGGTTTGTGGCTCTTATCATCTGCAGTGTGCGTTTTTCAACAGGCAAGTGGAAGACAAAACGAGTGGCAGACAAGGTCTGATACTTTCATAAAGCAAATATCCCCCTTTATGATGTGATATGTGTTATCATTATCCACAGCATAAAGGGGGTTTTTTTATGAAGAAAAATATACTCGGCGTTTCAATTGCAACAATGGGAATTCTTTACGGACTTCTTACCGTGATTCTGGTTGCATTGGCAATAATTTTTAAGTTCCCGGTATTCGTATCCATTATAGCAGTTATAGTCATTATCCTGCTCCAGTTCCTATTGGGACCCGTAATTACGGACCTTACGATGAAGTGGTTTCACAAGGCAAAGTTTGACCAGCCTGTGCCGGCATATCTTCAGCAGTTTGTTGATGAGGTATGCAGCAAACACAACATGAAGCAGCCGAGAATAGGCTTTATTGATGACGGAACTCCGAATGCATTCACATACGGACATACAAAGAATGATGCCCGCATAATCATCACAAAAGGTATTTTCGAAATACTTGATGAAGATGAGGTGAAGGCAGTTGTGGCTCATGAGCTTGGACATGCAACACATTATGACATGCTGATAATGACGGCAATCCAGGTTGTACCTCTTGTTATGTATGCTCTTGCAGATGCCTTCCTCAGGGTTGCGGGCTCGGGCGGCAAAGGGTCCTCAGGTTCAAAATCTTCCGGCTCAGGTTCATCATCAGACGGACGGGGTGCAGTGGCACTTATCGGCCTGATCTTTATGCTGCTTTACGTGATCACGCAGTATATAATCCTGTGGCTTTCACGTCAGAGGGAATATTACGCCGACAGGTTCGCCGGTGAGGAAACCGGGAATCCGAACGCCCTTGCAAGCGCACTTATACAGATTGGTTTCGGCCTGACCATAAACGGAAAGGCTGAAGGAAAGAAACATTCTGTCGGAAGTCCTTCAACTCTGGGAATTTCCGACCTTGAAAGTTCCCGTGCCGCAATCGTTTCCGTTGCCGGCGCTGACGGAACCGCGGATGAAGAAAACATCGTTTCTTCAATGAAATGGGATTTCTGGAATCCATGGGCAAAATGGTATGAGATCCATGCAACACATCCGCTTGTTTCCAAGAGGATACTTGCCCTTGGAAAGCAGGCACAGGACAAAGGTCAGGAGCCGTTTGTCGTTTTTGAGGAAAAAAAGACAGAATCCTACGCAGGCCGTTTTATATGGGAATTTCTGCTCTGCCTCCTTCCGGTGATCTTTGTAATTGCAGGTATTGTACTTGCAATAATAGCCGGTGCAGCCGGAAAGGATTCAATGGTCGTTTCGTGCATCGGACTTTTCGGAGCCCTTGCATTTGCATCGGGTCTCTTATTGCACATAATTAAGTATCCTCAGAAATTTGCTCCTCAGAAAATAAGGAACATGCTGGGTGAGGTGAAGGTTTCCGGAGTCACCTGCATTCCGTGCGAGATCAAGGGAATGCTTATTGGCCGCGGCGACCCGGGCTGCGTATTCAGCGAGAATTTTGTCCTTCAGGATGAGACAGGCATCATTCTTCTCAACTACAAACAGCCGCTCAAAACTCTGGATAAAATATTTGCAATTTTCGGTGCAAGAAAATACCTGGGAAGAGAAGTGACGGTTAAGGGATGGTTCAGAAGAACACCAACACCTTATATCGATATGAAGAGCTTTGAAATTGACGGACAGACAAAGAAGATGTACGGCTATGTGGCCGGTTATGTGGCACTTATTGTATTCCTTGTCATCTTCCTTGCGTTATTTGTAATAAGTCTGATCTGATATATACAGGAGAAATATATGGAAAATCTTGAAAAACTTAAAGACAGCTTTGCTGAGCTTATCATTAAAGAAGGACTGAACATTCAGAAAGGCCAGAGGCTGGCGATCAATTGCCCAATAGAGTGTGCGGATTTTGCAAGGCTGTGCGCCGCAAAGGCATATGAGGCCGGCTGCAGGGAAGTTCTGACGATCTGGTATGATGATACCCTTGACAGACTGCGCTTCCTTTATGCCGACAGCGACATTTTTGACAGCGTAAACCCTTGGGAAAAGCTTATGCGTGATACCATCAGCGATGAAGGCTGCGCATGGCTTGCAATATATGCAGAGGATCCTGAAAATCTGAAAGCTGTTGACACGGACAGGATCAAACGGTATCAGAAGGCCAGGGGAACTGCTTTTGAAAAGTTTATAAAACATGAGACCAGAAACGATTTCCAGTGGTGCGTGGCTTCCGTACCTACGGTCAGCTGGGCAAAGTCGGTTTTTCCTGAACTGGAAGATGCTCAGGCTGTTGATAAACTATGGGAGGCAATCCTGAAAGCCTGCCGCGTTGATGGAGAAAATACAATAGCAAACTGGCAGGCCCATTCAGAAAACCTGAAAAAACATGTTGATGCACTTAACGCATTTAATTTCAGATCACTCAGGTATAAAAATGCCCTCGGAACAGATTTTACCGTTGATCTTCCTGAAAACCATTACTGGGCAGGAGGAGTGGAAAACTCTTCAAAGGGAGTACCTTTTTCAGCCAACATTCCTACCGAGGAAGTTTTTACGCTTCCGGTGAAAAACAGTGCCAACGGAAAAATAGTTGCATCAAAGCCTCTTTGCATTAACGGCAACATAGTGGACAATTTCTGGTTTGCTGTTAAAGACGGAAAGATAGTTGAAGTCCATGCCGGGACAGGTGAAGAGATCCTGAAGGACGCAGTTGCCGTTGATGAAGGCGCATCATACTTTGGCGAAGTTGCCCTTGTGCCTTTCAACTCACCTATATCAGATTCCGGCATACTTTTCCTTAATACATTGTTTGATGAAAATGCTTCCTGCCATATAGCATTCGGCGATGCATATCCGTGCATTAAGGGAAGTGAGAATATGAGCGACGATGAGCTTAAGGAAAGAGGAGTGAACTCCTCAATGACTCATGAGGACTTTATGGTGGGGACTGCCGACCTTTCGATTGTGGGCATCACCCACGACGGCCGGGAAATACCGGTATTTATTGACGGCAATTTTGCCTTTTAATTAAAAATCCTGATAAAAAAACGTCCGGAGTGATGCCGGACGTTTTTTCATATATCATAAAAGATTTTATTCGCCCTCAAACAGA
>JAZUFV010000202.1:0-6141 GCA_045640845.1 Lachnospiraceae bacterium | reverse complement strand
AATAAGTCTGCACTTATAATCCTCCTCGCACGCGCATATATAAAAAAACAGCCTTACGGCTGTTTTTTAATTATTGTAAAAGGTCGGGCCTTGTTTTTCTGGTCCGTTCAAGTGATTGCTCCCGTCTCCACCTGTTTATGTTTGCATGATTCCCGGAAAGCAGCACCTCCGGAACCTGAAGTCCCATAAACTCCTCCGGTCTTGTGTACTGCGGATACTCAAGCAGCTTTACCTCTTCTTTTTCGAGAAGGCTGCCGTATACTTCACGCCTCACCTTTTTGGTAAATTCCTCATTAGGCTTAACCGGAGAAAAGCTTTCGTCCACACCGCTTTCCTCGTTGGTCAGAACGCCCGGCACCATACGGCTTATGGCATCTGTCATAACCATTGCGGCAAGCTCGCCGCCCGTAAGCACGTAGTCACCTATGGAAACGTCCTCGGCTTCCAGAAGTTCCAGCGCTCTCTGGTCCACGCCCTCGTAATGGCCGCACAGGATTACAATATCCTCTTCATTTGCGAGTTCCCTTGCCATATCCTGGTCAAAAGTCCTTCCGGCCGGGGATGTGTAAAGCACACGAAGCTTATCTTTTCCTGTCCTTTTCAGGATAGACTGATAACAGTCATAAACAGGCTGGACCTGCATTATCATGCCGGCACCGCCTCCGTATGGATAATCATCAACATGTCTGTGAGGGTCATCTGTGAACTCTCTTATGTCAACAGCATCAATGGAAATAAGGCCTGCCTGAGAGGCCCTTCCGATAATGCTTGTGTTGAGACCGTTTTTCACCATTTCCGGGAATAAGGTCATAATATGAAAGTTCATTTTCCCTCCGGCTTCAGATAAGCCCTTCCATGATGTGTACAGTCACCAGACTGTTTTCCACGTCAACATTTTTTATGCACTGCGGGATCACCGGAAGAAGGATTTCCTTGCCTTCCTTTTCAACAATGTAAACATCGTTGGCACCCGTCTGCAGAACATCTTTTAAGATGCCCACCCCGCAGCCTTCCTCATCGACCACGCTGCAGCCGATAAGGTCTGCAATATAATACTCGCCGGGCTCAAGTTTCTGTCCGTCCTCCCGGTGGATCATAACATCCGTTCCGTGAAGATTCTTCACCTGATCCACGTTATCAAAAGCTGCAAATTTAACAATGGCCAGGTTTTTAAAAAATCTGGCCTCTGTTATTTCTGTTTCAATTTTTTCTTTTGGCGTCACCAGAATAACCCTTTTTACCTGCTTAAACCGGTCAAGGGAATCCGTCGTCGGATAAACCTTAACCTCACCGTTTAAACCGTGGGTGGTAGTGATCACGCCGATACGCAAGAATTTTTCCATCAGTCCTCTACGATATCGACAACAACCTTTTTATCCTGTTTCATCGCTACAGTTTTAACTACTGTTCTTATGGATTTAGCTATACGGCCTTTTTTGCCGATTACCTTTCCCATATCGTCATCAGCAACGCGCAGTTCAATGACAACGGTGCCGTCATTCTCAACTTTTTCTGTTACCGACACATCATCAGGAGAATCAACAAGAGCCTTAGCAATTACTTCTACTAATTCTTTCATGTAGACCTCTCTTATTTTGTGAGTCCGGCGTTCTTAAACAGTCTTGCAACAACTTCTGTTGGCTGAGCTCCGTTTGCGAGCCACTTCTTTGCAGCTTCCTCATCAACTGTAACAGCACTTGGTTCTACGTTTGGATTGTAGCTTCCGATTTCTTCAATGAAAGCTCCGTCACGAGGTGCACGTGCATCTGCTACAACGATTCTGTAGATAGCTTCTCTCTTTTTGCCCATTCTTCTAAGTCTGATCTTTACTGCCATTTTAAATACCTCATATTAAAAATTATTTTTTTATATTTTAGCCACAAGAAAAACTTATGGTCAATATCAGAATCTCATGCCTTTCATGCCCTTCATCCCAAGGCCTCCCAGCAGATTTCCCATTCCGCCGCGTCCGCGTTTTCCTTTTCCGCCAAACTGCTTCATGAGTTTCTTTGCTTCTTCAAACTGCTTTACCAGACGGTTTACCTCAGCAATGTCAACACCGGCGCCTTTGGCGATACGCATTTTCCTTGAAGGATTCAGGATTTTCGGATTCCGTCTTTCCTTTATGGTCATTGAGTGGATGATGGCCTCGGTATGCGCCAGCTTCTTTTCATCAGGCATCATGCTCTCATCGACCTTCATTCCCAGACCGGGAATCATTGAAAGCACCGATGACATTCCGCCCATCTTTTTCATCTGCTCCATGGAGAAGAGATAGTCATCAAATGTGAACTCATTCTTCCTCATGCGCTCTTCCATCTCGGCAGCACGTTCTTCGTCAAGCTGTTCGCTGGCCTTTTCGATGAGGCTTAAGACATCGCCCATTCCCAGGATTCTTGAAGCCATTCTATCAGGATAGAACTGTTCGAGATCTGAAAGCTTCTCACCCATGCCGGCATAGATGATAGGCACTCCGGTGACCTGTCTTACAGAGATGGCTGCACCGCCTCTGGTATCGCCGTCAAGCTTTGTCATAACGACTCCGCTCACACCTATCCTCTCATTGAAACCGCTGGCTATGTTTACGGCATCCTGTCCTGTCATGGCATCCACAACAAGGAGAGTCTGGTTTACATTAACAACTTTCTTTATCTCTTCAAGCTCGGTCATCATGTCTTCATCAATCTGAAGACGGCCGGCCGTATCGATGATCACAACATTTTTGTTGTTTGTCTCGGCGTAGCTAAGCGCCTCTTTTGCGATCTGCGGTGCCGTTGCGCCGGGTTCCTTTGAAAATACGGAAACCCCCACTTTCTCACCGTTGACCTTTAACTGATCAACAGCCGCCGGACGATAGATATCGCAGGCAACAAGCAGAGGGCGCTTTCCCTGGTCCTTTATCTTTGCCGCAATCTTGGCTGCCGTTGTGGTTTTACCTGAACCCTGAAGGCCCACCATCATGATAACGGTCTTTGCAACACCCGGTTCAAACTTCAGCTCAGCCGGCTCTCCGCCAAGGACTTTTGTCATCTCCTCGTTAACGATCTTGATGACCATCTGGCCGGGAGTGAGGCTTTTCATAACCTCCTCGCCGACAGCTCTTTCCTTAACTGCCGCGTTGAACTGCTTTACAACTTTAAAGTTAACATCGGCCTCAAGAAGAGCCATTTTGACTTCCTTTAAAGCAGCGTCGATATCTGCTTCAGTAAGGAGGCCCTTGCCTCTCAGCTTTTTAAATACGCTCTGTAATTTATCTGTTAAACTTTCAAAAGCCATTTATAATAATTCCAAAATTTCGTCTGATATTTTTTGTGCTTCCTCCAGGTCCTTTGCCTCAGAGATCTGTTTCACCCTGTCCCTGATCTCAAGGAAACGTGAAACGAGATGAAGTTTGTTTTCATAATCCTCAAGGATGGCCCTGCAGCGTTTTACCATATCATATGCCGCCTGGCGGCTGATGCCTGCATCCTCTGCGATTTCGGTGAGTGAAAGATTTTCCTGGATATAGTCGCCGTACACGCTCTTCTGATGGTCTGTCAGAAGGTCTCCGTAAAAGTCATATAACAATGATTGTCTTACAAAATCTTCCATACAAAAAACATTCTCCGTTTATGCACCTTAGAGAGTCTACATTAACGGAGAAGTCTTGTCAAGTAATTTTGCTTTACAACATTGATTATTTTTTAAATGTCAGTGCCTTCAGAGGGCAGATGGCAGCGCAGGCAGGCTTTTTCCCTTCCTTTACCAGGTCAGCACAGCCATCACATTTTGATATTTTACCGTCACGATCATATGATATTGCACCGTATTCACACACTTCCGCGCAGATTCCGCAGCCAATGCAAAGTTCGGCATCATAAACCACAAGCCCGCTGCTTTCAGTCTGAAGGCAGCCCGCAGGGCACGCGGCCACACATGGTGCGTCCTCGCAGTGCATGCAGCCTTTCATGACATATTCAGTCGGCCTTAAGCCTTCCATATCTTCAATCCTTTCAACTTTCCTGAAAGGAGAATCACCCTGTTTAAGATTCATGCTGTGCTTATCCATGCAGGCAACAGAACATGCACCGCAGGCAGAACATCTTTTTGAATTAAAATCAAACGCAGTATTCATCTTTACGCCTCTCATATTTTCTCTATCCTGCAGCGGAACTGCTTATATGACGGAAATCCAACGTACGGGTCAAGCATTTCGCTGTCAAGGATACCGTTTGCGTTTGCTTCTTTGTATCCGTGATATAACTGAAGTTCGCCCTTCCCGGCCGAAGGAGTGATGTTAGCAAAAAGCTCAATACTTCCCACAGGGGTTGATATTCTGACTTTATCATCCTGACCGATCTGCAGCCTTTTTGCGTCATCAGGGTTTATGTCAACGGAAACCAGAGGTCTTAAAGACCTTGTCCATTCACAGCCATGAAGTCTGGAATGAATGGCATTCTGGTTTCTTGCGCCGGTGCAGATGACCATATCATATACAGCAGGATCCGCACTGTCATTATTCTCGTTATATGTCGGAAGAGGATCCATATCTTCCCTTCCGTATGCGGCTACCGTTTCGGAATATAATTCAATTTTCCCGCTCGGAGTACAAACACCGTTTTTCAAGGCCTCTCCCCAAGGTGCCCGCTTTGCATTCGGTGCTTTTACAGGAGCATCGCTTGCCTTGAATTCTTCCCAGCTTTCAAAGCCTGAAGCCTCTTCCAGGATAAAGCGCGCACATATATCGTAGTCTGATGTGATAAGTTCATCATCAAGCTTCAGGGCCCTTGCCAGATCAAAGAAGATATCCGTGTCAGGCCGTGATTCATAAAGCGGTTCTATGGCCGGCTTTGTATAATACATCAGCCCGCCCGGATAGCATTTGATCTCACTTCTTTCTAATGATGAGCATGCAGGAAGAACAATATCTGCTGCCATGCACGCCTCAGTCCAGAAAAGGTCTGAAGCTGCCACAAAATCAAGTTTTGACACAGCTTCCATAAACTTTGCGGTATCCGGATACATCATTGAATTAACACCTGCAAAGAATGCCGTTTTTATAGGATACGGCTTTTCCGAAAGAATCTGGCGTGCCAGTTCCATTCCCTGGCCCTCGCTGATCTTATCAACGAACAGCGGAAATCTTTCTTCGCCTACTGCCGGAGCTTTCAGATTCTTTTTCAGCGAATAAAGGAATTCCGGCTCTTTTGAAAGGAATCCGGATGTTCCGTATGCAAAGGTTGCAGGGGCTCTTCCGTCTCTCAGGGTACCCGGCCTGTCAAATCTTCCCATAATTGCTTCCAGGCAGAGAATGGCTCTGATATTATTAAACCCGTTCGTCTTGTGGCCCATGCCGTTTCCGATGCAGATGACTGATGGGTCTGTCTTTGCAAAAGCTTCAGCAGTCTCCTTTATCACTTCAGCTGCAACTCCGCTTATCTTCGCGGCTCTTTCTATGGTAAAGCTTTTTGCATATTCATAGAATTTGTCAAAGCCTTTAACATACTTTTCAACAAACTCCCTGTCATAAAGGCCTGCATCTATCAGATATGCAGCCATTGCCAGCGCCAGGGCTCCGTCCGTTCCCAGCCGCGGCCTTATGTAAACATCCGCCAGGGTGTCCGCTGTTGCATCTTTTCTCGGATTTATAACTATGATGCGTGTTCCTTTTTCTTTCAGGTCAAGAAGTTTTTTCCCTGCGTAAGGATTTGAATAAGCTCCGTAGCCCCAAAGTATGATCAGCCTGGCTCCGTCCATGTCCGGCAATACATTGCTTCCGAAAACACACTTTCCCGCAAGCACATTTGACTTGTGGCAGCTGCTGGATTCTGTTATATAATTTGGGCTTCCGAAAGCATATGTAAGCCTCTGGAAGAATGTCCTGAACCATTTTTCGTAGCCGCAGACGAAAGCCGTTGCTTCAGGCCCGTATTTTGCCTTTGATGCGTTGAACTGTTCGGCGATTGTTTTGATTGCCTCTTCCCATGAGATCGGTTCAAACTTTCCGCTGCCTTTTTCACCCACGCGGCGCATCGGTGTTTTTATGCGGTCCTCACGCATCACATACTGGCGCCCCACTGCGCCTTTTACGCAAAGGGTGCCAAAATTAGGCGGGAAGTCTTCCCTGCCCTCTATTCTCTGAATTTTTCCGTCTTCAACAAT
>JAZUFV010000201.1:0-26040 GCA_045640845.1 Lachnospiraceae bacterium | reverse complement strand
CAGCTTTGCAGAAAGCTCATCACCATCCGAAACCGGATCAAATTTTTCGCCGTCCCAGATGAACTGCATGGAAAGATAATCTTTTTTCTCATCATATTCCGCAATAGCATGCAGTTTTATCCCGCTCCCTTCAGCCGGAATAATTGGCTGAGCGCAGACCTCCTCGAAACATCTTACAAGATTCTCACTTCTGCGCCTGGAAAGGAAATTCCTCTGAGCAAATTTCAGAAGCTTCTCAGACATGTCAATGAAATCATATTTTTCAGATTCAATAACCAGCGGCAGCGTTTTCAGCTTGTTAACAAAAGCTCTGGTACGGTTGCGTTTCGGACTCGTGAATATTTCGTCAGGAGTGCCGTCCTCATAAATGATGCCCTGATCCATATAAATAACACGGGTAGACACATCATAGGCAAACTGCATCTCATGAGTAACAATGACCATCGTATAGCCAAGTTTTGAAAGTTTCCTGATAACTGTCAGAACCTCACCCACCATGCTCGGGTCAAGAGCAGATGTCGGCTCATCAAGAAGGATTACTTCCGGCTCCATTGCCAGGGTTCTTGCAATGGCAATACGCTGTTTCTGACCGCCGGAGAGTTCATACGGGTACTTTGCCGCCCTTTCCGCAAGGCCAACAGTTTCAAGCAGCTGCATGCCCTTGTCAAAAGCTTCCTGTCTGGTCATTTTGCCAAGAAGCACCGGGGCAAGCATAACATTTTCAATAACACTCAGGTGATTAAAAAGATTGAAACTCTGAAATACCATTCCCATCCGCTGGCGGATAATGCTCATATCTGTCCTTTTATCTGCTGCATCCTGACCGAAAACAGAAATCCTTCCTTCGGTCTGCGTCTCAAGCTGATTCATTAGCCTCAGGAATGTGGATTTTCCGGTTCCCGAAGGACCGATAACAGTTATGACCTCGCCGCGCTTTATGGATATGTTCACATCAGTAAGAGGCGTAGCCAGCTCATATGCCTTTTTTACATGCTCCATCCTGATGACTTCCTCATCCGTACCTGAAGCCGTGCAGACCGCTGCAGCAGGTGCTGTCTGTCCGATTTTTACATCCTTCGGCAGAATACGCGAACGCTTTGTATAATCATATTTCACCTCTATCCTGCCGAGCAGAGCAAAGATCAGCTGGGACAGCCCAAAGTATATGGCCGCTATTACAAGGAGAGGGAAGAACGCATCGAAGGTGCGGCTTCTTATGATATCTCCGGCCTTTGTAAGGTCCATGATAGCTATATATCCCACAATTGACGTGAGCTTCATCATGGCCACAAACTCGCCTTTATATAGAGGAAGCACAATACGAAGAACCTGCGGCATTATTACGCGTGAGAACACCTGACGGTGTTTAAGCCCCAGAGCCTGAGCTGCCTCCCACTGTCCCGCATCTATGGCTTTTATGCCGCTGGATAGTATCTGGCTGACAGAAGCTGCAAAAAGGAAAGTAAATGATATGATTCCCGCAATTTCAGCAGGTATGTCCGACTGGCCGAATGCCACAAAATAAACGAACATCAGGATTACCAGACCGGGTATGCCCGATATGATGCGGCAGAAAACAGTGACCACGGCTGCGAGTACCTTTTTGCTGGACCGCTGTGCCACACAGAAAAGGAACCCCAGTGCTGTACCGAATATGGCAAAGAGCACAGAAATCCTTATGGTCATCCAGAAGCCGTTCAAAATAAGCTTCCAGCGTGATTCCTGGATAAAGGTTTTTATAAAGCTGTTCTTAATCGAGGTGAAGAAATTCCCTTCCTGAGCTGCGGCTTTGCCGCCGTTCTTCACAATGATCACCGTTTCAAAAGTCAGATATGTATCGGTGGTGATCAGCGCTTCGCTGCGTTCCGGCGATATATACAGGTTTGAAAAAATATAATCCACCTTTCCGGTGGCGCAGGCGGTAACAATGGAATCCCAGTCAAATTCGTAGTATTCCACATCGGCACCTGCCCACGCGGCAAAACGGTTGCACAGTTCTATTTCGTAACCTGTAAGATTTTCGCTGTCATGAAAGGTATATGGCTCGGCAAGGCCTGATGTTCCTATCCGCATTGTAAAAGACGGATTTTCTGCCGGCTCTATCTCAGGCATTGTGTAATCATGCTGCACAACCCAGCGCTGATACATATCATCCAGAATGCCATCTTTTTTTATTTCTTCAAGAAACTCATCCGCCAGTTCTTTTGCGTTCGGAATATTTGTCTTAGGGCTTACGCCTCCGGCAACTATCCCGGGTTCCCCCAAAGGACTGTCAGGATGAATGTGAATGTCTGTTATGCCGCTGGCAATGGCTGTATCATATGTAACACGCTGTTCCACAAACGCATCGGCATTTCCGTTTTCAAGAGCAAGCAGACCGTCTGAGCATGAATTTATGTAGATCAGCTTTGCATCTGGATAAAGTTCATCCGTGATATCTGCAACAGGATTATCCGTCATAACGGCAAGGGTAACATCCTTACTGTTAAGGATTATATCCCCGTTATTCTGGTCCTTCTGCGCAGAACAGCCCGACAGCAGCATAAGCACTGTCAGGGCTGTAATAATTAAACCTATGTATTTATTTTTAGATGTACCGCATCTGCCTTTCATGGAAAGCTCCGCTGTAAATTATTTTCTGAAGCACTTTGCTCCCGGATAATAAGCTGCGCATCCGAGTTCTTCCTCGATTCGGATAAGCTGATTATATTTTGCAACACGTTCTGAACGGCAAGGTGCGCCGGTCTTGATCTGGCATGTGTTAAGAGCAACAACAAGGTCTGCGATGGTTGTATCTTCTGTCTCGCCTGATCTGTGTGAAACAACAGCTGTATATCCGGCTTCATTTGCCATCTTGATTGCCTCAAATGTTTCTGAAACAGAACCTATCTGGTTGAGCTTGATAAGAACTGAGTTTGCAGCTCCCATCTCAATGCCCTTCTTGATTCTCTTTGTATTTGTAACGAAAAGGTCATCGCCTACCAGCTGTACGCGGTCACCGATCTTTTCTGTAAGAAGCTTCCAGCCTTCCCAGTCTTCTTCATCAAGAACGTCCTCAAGAGAAGCGATAGGGTATTTGCTTGTAAGCTCATCCCAGTAATCAACAAGCTCTGCTGATGTGAATTTAAGACCTGACTTCGGCTGGATGTATTCGCCTGTCTTGCTGCCTTTCCACTCACTTGCTGCTGCATCAACTGCAAGCATGAAGTCTTTTCCAGGCTCATATCCTGCATCTTTGATTGCCTTAAGAAGAGCATCAAAGATTTCTTCTGCGGTATTGATATCAGGAGCAAAGCCGCCTTCATCGCCGACACCTGTTGAAAGGCCTGCTGCCTTAAGGTTCTTCTGAAGAGCATGGTAAACTTCTGTACACCATCTGAGTGCTTCAGCAAATGTAGGAGCACCAACAGGCATGATCATGAATTCCTGGATATCAACGCTGTTTCCTGCATGTGCACCGCCGTTAAGGATGTTCATCATAGGAACAGGAAGACGGTTTGCGTTTGCGCCGCCGAGGAAACGGAACAGTGAAATTCCGAGTGACTCAGCTGCTGCGTTTGCACTTGCGATTGAAACTGCAAGGATGGCATTTGCGCCGAGCTTGCTCTTGTCTTCTGTGCCGTCTGCTGCAAGCATTGCTGCATCAACTGCATATACGTTCTGAGGATCAAGTCCTTTGATCGCATCGTTAATGATTGTATTGATATTTTCAACAGCCTTCAGAACGCCCTTGCCGCCGAATTTGCTCTTGTCTCCGTCACGAAGTTCAAGTGCTTCAAATTCTCCTGTGGAAGCTCCGCTCGGGGCAGCTCCTCTTCCGATGGTACCGTCACTTAAAAGTACTTCTGCCTCAACTGTAGGATTACCTCTTGAATCAACGATCTGACGTCCTTTTACGCTTTCAATTTTTAAAGTTTTCTTCATTGTTCCCTCCATGATTTTTGTGCCGCGCACGGCTTTCGTCATTTTCCGTTCCGGCACAATTTTCAGCTTAAAATCATTATGACAGTACAGACCGGCAAATTCAATATTTGTTATGTTTAAAAAAAAAGAATTTCTTTACCCTTATTTGTTTATTTAGACAGTTCAGAGCTCAAATTCGTCCCCGCCTGCTGCATATATAAGCCTGTCTCCCATGATCTCCTTCATGAAATCAAACTGGTCTTTTCCTGTGCAGTGGCATGTGTAATAGGTGTACGGGAACTTAAGCAGTGCTTCGGCTGTTTCCTTCAGCATCCCGAATTCTTCAGGCCTGACATTCATGAAGTGAAAACCGCCGAATATTGCCGAGACCTTAAACCTCTTCACCCAGTCTGCAGCGTTCACAATGCCTTTATGAGTGCATCCGCTGAAGAACACCTTGTTTCCGTTTTCCGAAACCATAAGGTACTGCTCATGGTCAAAATGTTCCGGCGAAAGGGCAACGGTTCCGTCAGGCATAATCCGGCCTTCCTTCATCCCCCCGTTATTGATAGGAACCACCGGCTCCCTGAAATTGAAGCAGAGAAGGCTCAGTTCATCGTCGATCTTAAAGTTTCCCGAAACAACCTGTATCCTCGGATTATTTACAAGAACCGGCTCAACTCCTATATATTTTCCGGTCTCACTGTAATGCGGCCTGTCAAAGCCTTCGGCTGCAAATATTTTTGCAGTTTTGTTGATCCGCATAAATTCCGTAAGGCCTCCTGCGTGATCGTAGTGTCCGTGTGAAAGTATAAAGGTGTCAACTTCTGTCAGGTCCGTCCCCAATGCCATGGCGTTCTTTAAAAACAGTGCGTCCGGCCCGGCATCCACCAGCACTTTATGCTTCTCCGTTTCAATGAAAACGCTCAGCCCGTGTGCAGCGGCGCATTTTTCATTCACGCTTGTATTTTCCAGAAGAATCTTAACTTTCATGCATTATTCCCTATTAGCTGTGGTTTATTTTTTACGATTATGTTGGTCTTTATGCTTGAATTATAACACGTTCCACCATAAAATTAGGGTAGATTCAACTTATTGGAGGAAATATGACGCTCAAAGACCTTGAAATAGGCAGATCCGGCATAATCGGTTCGATTGCCGGAAGCGGTGCGCTCAGACAACATCTTCTAGACATGGGCATAATCCCGGGCACTCTTGTTACCGTGGTCAAGTATGCTCCTATGGGTGACCCTATCCAGATAAGTCTTCACGATTACGAACTTACCCTCAGACTGGCTGATGCTGAAAACATCACTGTCATTCCGTCGGAAAAGCCGGAACCGGACACCGAAGACTTCAAGCATGTTATCCGCTACGCAAAAAACAGCAAAAGCCATAAACATCACCATAAATCCGATGAAAAAAAAGACTCTCATCCGGGTTTTGGTGAAGGCGGCCGTTTTCATAATAAAAACGATGAAAATCCTTTGCCGGAAGGAACTGTTCTCACATTTGCCCTTGCAGGCAATCAGAACTGCGGCAAGACGACCCTTTTCAACCAGCTTACAGGCTCAAACCAGCATGTGGGCAATTTCCCCGGTGTCACCGTTGATAAAAAATCCGGTCCCATCCGCCATTATCCGAATACAGAAGTGGTCGATCTTCCGGGCATTTATTCCATGTCCCCATACACGAGTGAAGAGCTGGTAACGCGTGACTTCATAATCAACGAGAAGCCTTCCGCCATCATAAACATCATCGATGCCACAAACATTGAAAGAAACCTTTACCTCTCCATGCAGCTTATGGAGCTGGGTGTGCCAATGGTAATCGCCATCAACATGATGGATGAGCTGACGGGTAACGGCGGTTCCATTCACATCAATGAGATGGAAAAGATTCTGGGTGTCCCGGTAATCCCAATCTCCGCCATGAAAAATGAAGGTATTGAAGAACTTATACGGCACGCGGTGCACATAGCAAAATACCAGGAAGTTCCGAGGCGGACTGACTTTTGCCGTTACAACAAGGATGAGGGTGCTGTCCACAGAGGACTGCATGCCATTGTCCACCTTATCCAGGATCATTGCGACAGATGCGGTATCCCCGCAAGGTTTGCCGCAACAAAGCTTATTGAGGGCGATGCGCTGATTCTTGAGGCACTCAGTCTTTCCGAAAATGAAAAAGAAACCATTGAGCATATCTGCCTTCAGGTTGAGGAAGAGCGCGGCCTTGACCGCATAGCTGCCATTGCAGACATGCGTTTTTCATTCATACGCGATCTGGTGGCCGATACAGTTGTTAAACCGCGTGAAAGCAAGGAGCGTGAGCGCAGCAAAAACATTGACCGCTTCCTCACAGGAAAATACACAGGCCTCATTTCTTTCATAGTCATAATAGCCCTTATCTTTTTCCTGACGTTTAATGTTGTGGGAGCGTTTCTCCAGAATCTCCTTCAGACAGGAATTGACAGCGGGATCACCGCTCTTGACGCGCTGTTTACTTCACTGGGCGTAAACAGCACCATACATTCGCTTGTCATTGACGGTATATGCCGCGGCATAGGCAGCGTACTCAGCTTTCTGCCTATAATAGTTGTCCTGTTCTTCTTCCTTTCCATGCTGGAAGATACGGGCTACATGGCAAGGATCGCATTTGTTATGGATAAGCTTCTCAGAAAGATCGGTCTTTCCGGACGGAGCATTGTTCCACTGCTTATCGGGTTCGGCTGCTCCGTGCCAAGCATAATGGCTTCCCGCACACTGCCTTCGGAGCGAGACAGAAAGATGACCATTCTCATGACTCCTTTCATGAGCTGTTCGGCAAAGCTGCCCGTCTACAGCTTCTTTTCTGCGGTCTTCTTCCCGAGATATGCTGCTCTTGTCATGTTCCTGCTTTACTTTGGCGGCATTGTCATCGGTGTGCTTGTGGCACTTGTTTCAAAGAATACGGCTTTCAGGGGTGAAGCGGTCCCTTTTGTTATGGAGCTTCCGAATTACCGCCTTCCAAGCATAAAGAACGTTCTGCAGCTTCTCTGGGAAAAGTCCAAAGATTTCCTCAGGAGGGCGTTTACTGTCATATTCATTGCAAGCATTGTAATCTGGTTTCTTCAGAGTTTTAATATTCACCTTACTTTGGTTGAAAATCCTTCAGACAGCATGCTCGCTTTAATTTCAGGCTTTATCGCCCCTGTCTTCAAGCCTTTAGGTTTTGGTGACTGGCGCATATGTGTAGCCCTCATCACAGGCTTTCTTGCAAAAGAAAGTGTTGTCTCAACGTTTAATGTTCTTTTTGCCGGAACGGCTTCCATTGCTGCTTTTCTTACCCCGGGAGCTGCCGCAGGCCTTCTGGTGTTCTGTCTGCTTTACACACCTTGTGTTGCCGCCATCGCTGCAATACGCAAGGAACTGGGATGGAAATGGGCAGGATTTACCATCATCTTCCAGTGCGTTATCGCCTGGGTTTTCGCCGGCATTGTTCACGGTATATTCCTGCTGTTTGGCATCGTCTGATGCCCGGCAGGAACCAACAGGCGGGAAACTGAGATTCCCCCTGCTATATATAAAGAAGCACCGGATTTCCGGTGCTTCTTCTTATCGTTTTCAGAAAACATTTCATCTTTACGGACTTATCTGTATCTGAACCATCAGCTGCATTTACATAAGCCTCTGCTTTATAATTTTTTGCCGCAGTTATGGCAGAACACCTCACCCTTCGCAATTGGGGTTCCGCAGTATGGGCAAAACGATTTGCCTTCCATAGGTGCCTCACTGACATAATTGTTTATTACAACAGGTGTTGGCTCCGGATTGTTTCGGGCTTGCATTGATCTACGGAAGATAATACTCAGTATGTTTACTATCACATCTAAAACAGCGAAAATACCCCAAATATTCAGATCTCTATACATGGTGTCATTTATGAATGCAAACAGTACGGCTATAAGAGAAAGAATAAGTCCGGCAATAGCTCCTCCAAGAACACCCCTGTTCCATGTGCAGGTCATAATGATACCCACAATCAACAAAACAGTTGCTGCCATAACCCCTGCAACTCCTCCCAAGTCATTGGAATCTGTAACAGCTGCTAAGCAACCAAAGGAGCACGACTGAAAGAAAATCACGAGTGAAAATGCCATACTCAGAATACCGAACACTAATCTTACTACTTTCATTAATCCTCCCTATAAATATAAAAATATAATAATGTTTCTAGCTACAATTTTACTGAAATAATTGTAACATAATGAAAGACTAAAAAATACAAAATATTATGTTACAGTCAAAAGTAGCCTTAATCGTTAATTCAGGCGCCAGAAAAATAATCCTGACGCCTGAAGAACACGTATCTAACCAAATCAATATCCTACTGATGAAGCACCGTATTCTGCTTGTTCGGCAGTAAAGCCTTCAAACTCCAACTGATTAACAAGTCCGCTTCGAGACATGCTGCTCCAACTCATATAACTCGCTGCACATTTAGCAGCTTGTTCAAACCAGTCAACATTTATACTATCTATAGCGTTAGTTGCCTCATCTGTACTGAATCCTTCGAATTCCAGCTGATGAATTAAACCACTTCTTGACATACCACTCCAGCTGAGGTAACTCTCTGCACATTTTACTGCCTGTCCTGTCCAATCAACATCAAGGCTATCTACCGCATTTGTTGCCGCCTCATTACTAAAGCCCTCAAATTCCAGCTGATGAATCAGACCACTTCTCGACATACCGCTCCAGCTAAGATAACTTCTCGCTTTCTTAATTGCATTTTTTTCTTCTAACGTAAGTTCATAACTTTCGCTCTGCAATACCGTACCGCAATAAATACAGTGAGTGCCTCTCTTTCCTGCTTTTGTTTCTGATGCGCCTTCAATAACCACCCAATATCCATCATCAACATGATCAGTTTTTGCAAGGGATTCACTCATTACCGCACCACAGATAGTGCACGTTGCTTCCGTTTTTCCTTCAGCTGTGCAGGTTGGCTCTACCGCAATATACCAGTCAGAAAGAATATGCTCGGTTTTGTCAATCGTTTCTTCAAATGTTTGTTCACATGAACTACAGTATGCTTCCTTTTTTCCTTCAAATGAACACGATGGCTCTATAGTGATTACCCATTCAGAAAGATTGTGTTCTCCTGTTGCCGGAATTGTCTCAATGATTTTTTCCCCGCATGTTGCACATATTCCTTCTCTTGAGCCATCAAGAGAACAGGTGGCTTCTAACGTTGTCTTATAGTCATTAATTTTATGACCTAATTCAGAACCTGAAGTCTGACCACAAATATTACATGTTTTTGGTGACGTGCATGTTGCATCTTCCCATTTGTGGCCTAAGGCCTCGCCTTCAGTTTTACCACATTTTGTACAGATCTTCGGCGATGTTCATGTTGCAGCCTCCCATTCATGATTACAACTTGAGCAAATAATTGCAATAATCAAAGCAATTATTGTTAAACCGCCAGCAATTATCGGCAAAATTTTGATTTCTTTTTTTGACAGCATCTTAAGCACAGCAATCAGGCTCAAAACAAAAGCAGGTATAATAAAAATCAAGTCTACCATTTTTATGATAAACGAGAATAATAAGGCTATTCCTGCAAGAATCAATGCCCAAACTATTAGTTTGTTCGAGTGCTTCTTTGCATTTTGCTGTGTAGGTTCATTTGAACCATTATCGGTATAAATAGGTGTCTCTGCTGGAGTCTCGGCAGCATTAATAGGTTCAGCCTGTTTGACATAATCCATAGTCGCAACATTTTCATCATTTGTGCGAGAATCCAATGGTGTCGTCTGAACGATTGTTGGTAGCACAGGCTCGCCACAATTGGTGCAAAATCTTGCTTCATCCGCAAGTTTAGCACCACACTTTGAACAATACTTCATAGTAATTCCCCCTCTTCCTCTAGTTGATAATTATTCTATCAACATATTTCCCTTCTAGGTGAAGGATGTTAACACGCGTTCTATGGTTTTCAATTACACTTTCTCTTATACATAGTTCTTCGCTAGTGATACGATTTGTACCTGATTCCAAACTTAGTACCTTGTTGTAATATTCACAAACCTCATTTTAATTTCCAGTTATTTCAAATGCAACTTAAGTCAAGCAAAACTTGACAAAAATTGTCAGCGTTATTGTGGGAATCGTTGCGAACTTTTGTTCGTTTTGTTATAATTAATTTCAGCAAAGGTGTTGCCTGACACGGTAGGCGGTTGTCCCTCATTCAGAGGGTCATGCCCTCTGATCGCAAGAAAGGGGGGATGGTCATGATTACATACTCTGATTTTTTTCAGTTCTGTATTTTAATCGTAACTATTGTAGGTCTTGTATACAAGATTACACATAAAAAATAACCGCCCAAGCCCAACAACTTAACGGTTATTTTTTACCAAATATAAGGGCAACCGTCTATCGACAGCACCTTTGTGATTTGATTATATCAGTTTCCGGCAGTAAGTCAACAGCTATCTACTCCTGGTTGAGGTCCGGAATAATTTCAACTCTGTCTTTTAATGCATCGATTACAAAGTCGTATTTTACCTGCAGATTCTCATACAGGTATATCCACTCCTCGCCGACATTTTCCTTAAACTGATCAAGGGTGTACATGGCATCATATCCGTATGTCTTCAGATATTCCTCAAGATCGGCATTCAGGATTTCTTCGGAATAATCCAGTTTTTCGGTTTCGATGATCTTATCAAAAGTCATTGCCCTCTTAAGGTAACCTTGTGCCTCTTCTGTTGCCAGGGCATCGGCAGATTCATAATCAAGATATGCAGCATACTGATCGGCGGTGATTCCGTACTGTGCCGCTACGGTATTCAGATCGGCCATGCAGTATTTGTGAAGTTCTTCCAGCTTAACCGCATCATATGTCTTAACGGTTACTTTTGAGTCAATGTAACCCATCATTGCCGATCCCAGATAATAACCTTCCAGGTCTTCGCGCGCAAACTGTTTAAACTCATCAACGGTTTCCAGCTGTTTGCCTGCAAGCTGCAATGAATTTTCCCTGATCCACTCATCCGTAAGTTCAGGCATTACTCCCGTGTTTGATGCATAATCACTGAGAAGACTTTCAACATAGCCGTTCAGGGTTTCTTCATCCGCTGTTATCTCGCTTTCAAGAACTTCTATCTTTGAAATGTCTCCGAGCTCGCATGAATTCTTTTCCCTGAAGATATTGATGACAGGATTAAGCCAGCCCTGCGTGTAACTGTAATATCCAACGAGTCCCAGAACGATAACGCCTGCAATGACCACAACAAGAGTGGTAACCCAGGTCCATCCGCTCCTTTTCTTTGGTTCCTCTTCTTCAGATGCTTCTGTATCTTCAGCCGCTTCAGCTTCTTCACATGCAGCTTCTTCAATTATCACTTCAAGAGCAGCATCCGGCTCAGCTGCAATTTCTTCTGCAGCAGCTTCTTCAGGCACTGCCGTTTCAGCAGTTTCTTCCGCAGCGGCTTCTTCTGCCGCAACTTCTTCGGTCACTGCAGCTTCCACGATTTCTTCCGCAGCGGCTTCTTCTGCAGCAGGTTTTCCGCAGTTTGCGCAGAACTTTGCATCTTCTTCAAGATCTGCTCCACAAAAAATACAATTACTCACTTGTGTTCTCCCGTTTCTTTTTTTCTTTTTTTGGAATAGCGGCCAGTCTTTCATACCGTCTGAATAAAGGCTCCCTGAATATCAGGATTGCCAGACCGGCTGCAAAAACAAATATGCTTATAAACTGTGATGTGGTAAGGCTGCCCACATCTCCCCTGCGGTCTGAGCGGAAAAATTCAATAAAGAATCTCCAGACCGCATAAAATACCATATATATCCCGGAAGGGATTCCTGCTTTCTTTCCTTTCCATGTGATGAGGAAAAGCACTGCTGCCAGAATGAAAAGAAAGCATGATTCAAAAAGCTGCGCAGGAAGCACCTTCACCCCTGCCGGTGCCAGGCTTCCTTCAGGGAAGATTATTCCGAGAGGGCTGTCAGTTTCACACCCGTAACAGCAGCCGGCCATAAAGCAGCCTATGCGCCCGAATGCATGTGCCAGAGCTGCGGGCCCCACTATCGTATCAAGTGTTTCAAGAAAGTTCCACCGTCTGATCCTTGCAGAGATATATGCCCCGACACCGGCACCTATAAGGCCGCCGTAAAAGACTCCGCCTCCTCCGATGAATTTCAAAAACAGCGAAGGATCTGCCAGAAAAGCCTTCAGCTCAACTATCAGATACAGCAGCTTAGCTCCTGCCATGGCCAGCAGAAATACCCAGACAAGATTAAACGTATAATCCACAAAATCATACTTATATTTACGTCTGGTAAACAGCATGGCAACCACAACAGCGGCGATTGCCCCTATGGCCATAAATGTCCCGTACGCGGGGTAAGTTTTTCCGAAAATAACCAGATATGGATGCATTTATTTCTCTTTCAAAAACAAAGGGAGCATCACTGATGCCCCCTGTTGTTTCAACATACTGATGGTAGTTCCATCCTTCAGATTACTGAAGTGTGTAAGCTACTTCTGCTGCACATGTAACGATTCCGCAAACAACGCTGAGGATGATAGAGATGATTGCGAGGATCATAGCGATAAGACCAACGATTGAGGTAACCCTTACGAAAACTCTTCCTGGATTCTCAGTCATACCCTTAAGAGGTTTGATCTTGCTGAGTGCGATGATTGAAAGTACAAGAGCTGCTACTGAGAAGATAAGACCAACCCAGCCTGCTGCCCACTCCCAGCAAAGGCAGAATGCAACTATTGAAAGAATCATAGCGGTTAATGCGCTTTTACTTTCCTGACCCATTATATATTCCTCCTATGAAATTATAGATAACTTATTCTACTATGATGTTCAAATTATCGTCAATAAGATTTTTGATATTACGCTGCTTTTTATCAAGATTAATGATCATATCCGCCCCCTGTATTTCCTCATCGGAATGAGAAACGAAAATCACAAGGCGTCCTTCGGTTTTCCTTTTTATAACATTCAAGGTCAGCTCTGCCGTTTCTTTGTCCAGACCTTTGATCGGTTCGTCAAAAATAAAAACATCCGCCGGCGCGGAAAGTGCGCGGGCTATTGCCACCCGCCTGGCCATTCCGCCCGAAAGCTCAGCCGCTTTTTTATCCATCACATCTGACAGTCCCAGAAGTGACAGCATCTCCGCCGCAGTTTCTTCATCAGATGCTATTTTAGCATTTGAAAGGGCTGTCTCTTTTTCCAGCAGCCTGTCTTCCTGAAAGACCATGCTTATTCTTTGCCCTGCAGGACTGAATATAATATCTCCTGCGTCAGGCTTTTCAAGGCCGGCAATCATTTTCAGGAGGGTGGTCTTGCCGCTTCCGCTTTTTCCGGTAACGGCAATGAACCCGTTATCAGGCAGCGTAACCGAAAGTCCCTCAACAGCTTTTTTTATTCCGTATGATTTACTTATATTTTTGATCTCAATGCTCATCTGTAATTTTCCCCAGAAGTCTCACTACCAGTTTTTCAAGGATGACGCTGATTATTACCACAACTGCCGTCCATGCAAAAAGGTCTGCTGTTTCAAGATATACTTTTGAATCATAAAGGGCTTTTCCTATGCCGTATTCCGGGTTTACCAGAACCTCGGCCGCAATACCGGCTTTCCATGCAAGGCCCATTCCCGTCTTAACCGCCGCCATAAAAAACGGCAGGACGGACGTGATATATATTTTCTTAAGCACAGCTGAGAACGGAAGCCGGAAAACCTTTGCCATTTCAAGCAGCTTCTTATCTGTCCCCTTTATGCCGGCATATACATTTGCCCATATCACCGGAAGGACCATAAGGAATGCCGTCACTGCCGGGATATTGTTCTTTGCCGTGAATACAAACAGCAAAATAATGAATGATGCAACAGGGGTTGCCCTGATCACTTTTGCCGCCGGTGAAAGGAATGCATCCAGCCAGCCCACAAGAGCAGTAAGTATTCCCACGATTATTCCGGCTGCAAGTGCACAGCTGTAGCCTATGAGGATCCTGAGAAGCGAACCGCCCACATTGCCCCAAAATGCCGGCGTCACAATAAGCTCTGCCAGTCTTTCTGCCACCATGAGCGGAGGCGGGAACAGCAGTTCGTTTCCCACCAGCAGGCTTACGCCCTCCCATATTGCCAGCCATATAACCGCTATGATTACTATCTTCAGAATTTTCTTAACCGTTTTCATATTCATTCCGCTTCAAAAAAAATCTCATTTCCCGGAAGGCTTCCGCCCACAGATGCCGGGTTGGCATCATAAAGTACCTTCAGCATGCCGTTCACCGAATCCTTCATCTCCCTGCCTGAAAGACAGACAATGTTGCAGTCCGGAAGCGCCTTAAGGGCAATGGCCGCCTTCGGAAGTATCCCGTATTTTTCAATAAGTTCTGCTGCCTCCTCCGGCCTGGCATTTACACTTTCAACAGACTTTTCATATTCCTCAAGAAAAGCCTTTGCAATCTCCGGATGCTCATCCGCAAAATCCTTCCGGATTACAATTACTCCCTGAACAAGCTCTGTTTCGTTCAGCTTTTCCCATTCTTTGGTCAGGTCCACCGCTATTCTTGTTCCTTCAACCTGCATAAGCGCAGCTGTTACCTTCGGTTCCGGGAGCATGGCAACATCCGTCAGGCCGCCTGCCAGTGCTGTGATCACTTCATCATGCTCTGAGGCATATTCTATATTCACCTTTCCGGTAAGGCCGTTTTCTTCAAGCAGGTATGAAAGAGCATACTCCGGAATGCTTCCCTTTCCCGATGCGGTCAGTTTTTTCCCTTCGAGGTCCTTCAGTGAATTTATGGTTTCTCCTTTTTCAACTATATAAAGGACTCCCAATGTATTCACACGGGCTATAAGGACCTCTCCCTTCGTTTTGTTGAAAAGCACGCCCGCAAGATTCAAAGGAACTGCCGCTATCTGTATCTCCCCGCTGATCAGCCCGCCTGTAAGTTCATCCGGTGATCCTGCATATTGAATATTGTATTCATACTCTGTCTCTCCGTTTTCGCTCCATTCATTTAGGTAAGCCATTCCCATTCCGGTAGGCCCGCTCAGAGCCGCGACATTCGTCATTTCCTTCGTTTCCGGTGACATTCCCAAACTTTCATTTTCATTTTCTCCGGCTGCACATGCTGCAAGCCCTAAAGTCAGTCCCAAAGCCAGAAGGATTGCCGCTGCTTTTTTCATCCGATCACTTCCTGTTCAATAGTTTTATTCTCTTGCCGCTTCGTTCTATTTCACCCCGGTCTTCAAGGCTTTCAAAAGCTCTGTAAAGACCTGCGCGCGAAACGCCAAGGTATGAGGCAAAATCGCCAAACTTCATTGGCAGCACGGCTTCGCCTTTCACGGCATTTTCCTCCAGGTACATCATCAGCCTGCTGGCAGCGCTGTACCCGCCGATGCTTGATATCTTTTTGTTGAGGAAGGATATCCTGTCTGAAAGGAACTCAGTAAAGTTCACCGCGAACCTTCCTCCTTTTGAGATCATATCCCTCACCTTTTCCCCGGTAACTTCAATAACTTCTGTCTGCCCTGAGGCGGTAAGTCTGGACATGTTCCTGTCACCGACCAGCACATTTGCGGCGTTTACAACGTTCCCGGTTTCTGCCGAGCGCATGTTGATGATTCTTCCGTCAGACGCCTCTTTTTCGATCAAAAGGGTGCCGGAGAGAATTATGTACATATTGCGGTTATCAAGAACTTCACCGTTTTCGGCAGTTCTGATCACACAGCCTTCAATAAGCATTCCGGCTTCTTCCGGTTCTATTCCGTTAAATAAAGGACAGTTCTGGATAAATTCAGTCATATCTTTCTCCATTGCGTATTTTGTCTCGTTCGTGACATTATATGCCGAAATTATTGAAATTTCAATAAAGTTTTTTAAGCTTTCCTGAGTTCTTTCAAACCTTAAATTTGTGAAATCGTGCAAAAGTGAAAGGCCAACCCCGGGAAACGTTGATTTTACGTTAAGGCATGTTCACTTTTGCACGATTTCACAATTAGGCTGAAGCAGACAAGACAAATCGGTCTTCACTTTTGCACGATTTATTCAACTTTTGAGATAAAAAAAAGCGGAATCCGCATGGATTCCGCTTAAGAAAAGCAGGGCTAGGAGGATTCGAACCTTCAAATGCTGGAGTCAGAGTCCAGTGCCTTACCGTTTGGCGATAGCCCTTCAGCAAGAGCCATTATATACAACTGATTTTTATAAGTCAACAAGTTTTTTCAGTCAGATTTTATCTGAATTCAACCACTGTCACGCCGGCATCGCCTTCGCCGTATTCGGCCTGTCTGAACTTGCGCACACGTTTATCCTTCCTCAGCATCTGCTGCACTGCATTCCTTAACGTGCCCGTTCCTTTACCGTGAACAATGCGGGCGGACGGCAAATGAGCCATGGTGCAGTCGTCCAGATATTTATCAAGCTCAAGCAGGGCTTCTTCGACATTCATTCCAAGAAGCTTCAGCTCACTGCTGATTCCCAGTGCTTTTGAATATTTAATATGTCCGGCATCCGAGGCTTTGAGCCTCTTTTTCGTTTCAGTATCTTCCTTCAGGCTTTCAAGAATCTCCAGATCTGAAACATTTACCTTCATATTCATGCTGCCCATCTGGACTCCCACCTGTTTACGCGAATCCGGTGCAGATGTCACCGTTCCTTCCACGTTCATTGATATAATGCGGACAGGAAGGCCTTCCACAATCTCTTCCGCCTTTGTCTTTTTCTTTTCTGTCTTCTTTGCCGGAGCCTCGCCCACCTTTTCAAGGGCTTCCTTTGCTTTCTTTCCGACTTCGGTCCTTGTGCGTTCAAGCGCACTCAGATTGGTATCCTTTGAAACCTTTCTGATGTCTTTTATCGTTGTATCCGCATAGTCCTTTGCCTGCTGAAGCACATCATAGGCCTCACGCCTTGCACTCTGAAGAATGTTGTCCTTCCTGCTTTCAAACTCGGATCTTTCTTTTTCAAACCTTGCCCTCTCGCTTTCCAGTTCCTTTCTGATCCTGTCAGCTTCGGTGCGTTCCAGCTCTGCAGTCTTTTTATTGATCTCAATATCTGCCAGAAGATCCTCAAAGGCAACATTGCCCTCATCTATCCTCTTTTTTGCGTCCTCGATTATTCTGCTGTCAAGTCCCAGCTTTCCTGAGATGGCAAACGCATTGCTCTTCCCCGGAAGGCCTATAAGCAGCTTATAGGTGGGCCGCAGGGTATCAACATCAAATTCACAGCAGGCATTCTGCACTCCCGGTGTGGATATGGCAAATACCTTCAGTTCTGAATAATGAGTCGTGGCCATTGTGCGTGCCCCGAAATGGTGGAGCCTTGTCAGGATGCTCTGCGCCAGGGCTGCACCTTCGGTAGGATCTGTGCCCGAGCACAGCTCGTCCAGAAGAACCAGTGAATCCCTGTCAGCTTTATCAAGTATCTTCACCAGGTTTGTCATATGGGAAGAGAATGTTGAAAGACTCTGCTCAATACTCTGTTCATCGCCTATGTCTGCATAGACCTCATTGAATATTCCCAGTTCCGAGCCTTCAAAAGCCGGAATATGAAGGCCTGCCAGTCCCATCAGTGTGAGAAGTCCCACGGTCTTAAGTGAGACTGTCTTTCCGCCGGTGTTAGGGCCGGTAACAATAAGCATGTCAAAATCAGCACCCAGCTCAAGGCTTATAGGAACCGCAGTCTTTGCATCAAGAAGCGGATGTCTTGCCCTTTTAAGTTTTATATACCCCCGCTCGTTGAACATCGGGGCATTACCCTTAATCTGCTCGCTGTAGCGCGCCTTTGCAACTATAAAATCCAGCTCGGTCAGGATGCGGAAGTCGGTCTCAAGTCCTTCCCTGTCCAGTGATGCAGAGAAAGAGAGTTTTGAAAGAATAACCTGTATTTCGGCCTCTTCGGCCAGTTCCAGTTCCCTGAGTTCATTGTTCAGCTTGACCACGCTCATCGGCTCAATAAAAACGGTTGAACCGGAGCCGCTCTGATCATGGACCATTCCCGGAACATGATTTTTATGTTCAAGTTTTACAGGAATGCAATAGCGCCCGTTTCTCTGGGTCACAACACTGTCCTGCAGGTATGTCTTCATGCTCTGGCTTGTCACAAGTGTGCTGAGCGTTTTCTGTATCTGGAGGTTTGCCTGCATTTTATGCCGGCGGATGTCCTTTAATGTCGGGCTTGCATCGTCAGCAATCTCATCAAACCCGATGATGCATCTCTTTATTTCCGTATTCAGTGCCCGGCATGGATTAAGTGCCGCGTAGAATGCGCTTAAGGAATCCGGCTCCTCTTCATCGTTTTCAGGCTTCAGGAAATTAATTGCGGAAGCAGCGCTGTCAAGAACCCCGGAAATCTCCAGAAGATCAGCGCAGGCAAGAATGCCGCCTATATCAAGACGCCTCAGTGACGGAAGAATGTTCTTCAGTCCGTTCATAAAAGGTCCGTTTTTCCTGCGCAGGCGCGCAACAGCATCCGTCGTCTGGATCTGCGCAGTCCTGATTTTCTCCGCCTCATTCATCGGAAGCAGCTTATGACACAACGCCTTGCCCCCTTCAGAGGATGCAAGGCGTTCCAGCTGGCTGATTATCTTATCGTATTCAAGAGTTTTCAGTACTTTTTCGTTCATGTTAATCTGTTGCTCTCACATTTGAATCAAATATTTTCTGGAAGCCAAGCCAGCCGCCGGCCGGATTGGCTGATTTTGCAGATTCAAAAAGCTCTGACATTGCCTGAAGCTTGGCATCGGTATTGTCAGCAAAATTCAGCGCAACCGCCTCAATGATGGCCGGCTTCTTTGGTGAGCCGTACTCATACTCGCCATGGTGTGCCAGTATGCAATGCTTCAGCTCTGTTGCGCGTTTCTTCGGAAAGCCCTTTATCTCTGCAAGCTTTTCATCTATCATCTCAACTCCCATCACAATGTGACCCAGGAGCTGTCCTTCATCAGTATAATCATTTACAGGGAATTCGCTGATTTCCCTTACTTTACCTATGTCATGGCAAAGAGCTGCCGTGATAAGCAGGTCACGGTTAAGCGAAGGATACTGACTTGCATAATAATCGCACATCTCGCCGACTGCCAGCGTGTGCTGAAGCAGACCTCCCACAAATCCGTGATGTATCGATTTTGCAGCGCTGTGGCCCTTAAAAGCCTTTATGAAATCCTTGTCATTAACGAAAAAGCTTTCCAGCAGAAGCCTGAAATAAGGTGACTGAACTGATTCAACCAGTTTCAGAAGCTTTCCGTACATAGCTTCCGGATCCTTCGGCGATACAGGAAGATAATCTGCAGGGTCATAAGATCCCTCATTTGCCTTGAAGGCGCGGTCTATCGACATCTGGATGGCGCCGTTGAACATGCTGACCTTTCCGTGGATCTCAACATAATCATTCACATCAAAATCGCCTATACCCATTGAGTTCGGTTCCCATATCTTGCACGATATGGTTCCTGTCTTATCTGCAAGAGTGACATTTTCATAATCCTTGCCGTTTTTTGTCTGGGCCAGATTCTTTGTCTTGCAAAGATAGATTCCGGTGATATTATCTCCCTCAATAAACTGGTTAACGTACTTCATGAATCTCTCCTTCTAAAAATGCCTTTGCACAAAATCCACTATTGCCGCATCAAAGCTTTCTTCGTTTGCTATCCTCAGGTGCGAATGGTTGCCTTCTTCAAACCATACGATCTCTTTTTCGGAAGACCCGCATTTTTCATAAAGTTCCCTGCTTCTTTCCGGAAGTGAGAACGGATCCTTCTTTCCGCACAGGAAAAGGAAAGGCACCTTCACCTTATCTATGAAATCAATAGGCTTTGTCTTGCTTACATCAGTACCCGTATGGGTCTTTATCATGTGCATTACCATAGGAAGCACAGGGAATGTCGGATGTTTATCCCTGATCATGTGCTGTTTATAACTTTCGTAGAAGCTTATGTAGCATCCTTCAGAAACCTGGCCGCAGATGTACTGCGGGCAGTCAGGTTTTGTAAGCACCTGTATGCCTGTGCTTGCACCCATGCAGATGCCGTGAAGGATCACCTTCTCGTTTCCGAATCTTTCGTGAAGGATCTCAGCCCATCTGATCACATCCATGTCTTCTCCCACGCCGATGTAATCATAAGTTCCGCTTGATTTTCCGTGTGAACGGATGTCTATCACAAGCACATTGCAGCCCGCTTTCTGATACGGGATTGCAAAGTAATAGGAATACATAAGCGATTCAGACCTTCCCGGTATGATGATGACGGCCTTGCTGCAGCCAAAATCATAATACTCTGCAAAAAGCTGAAAGCCTTCGTTTTCCATTTCAAGTTCCTGCATATGGGAGGCTTCCCTTTCTGCCCAGCGGCAGCCTGCTTCCCACATTTTCACCTGCTCTTCATTTGTGGTGTCCGAGCAGCACCTTCCCCACTTTTCAGGAGTGTCCCTTACAAGCGTTGAAACATAAACGCGTTTTGCAATTGACCTGCAGAAAAAGAAGGAAAAAACAGCTCCTCCCAGAATAAGTGCTCCGATAATAATAAAAACAATTCCCAATGTACTCATGCGAAAAGTATATACCAAAGGAGAAAAAGGCGCAAGATTGCTGAAAAATTAAAGGTTTTTGATGGTCATAAATGTTTAAAAAGATTGATTTCTGTGATAAAATATTTCATTAATGTAAGAAGGAGGCTTGTCCATATGTCAAATTTTGCTATTATCGCCGATGTTGCAAGCGGTATGCATAAAGAACTCCGTGAACGTTTTGGAATCGATGATTTTATCAATGGCCGCGTCATCTACCCGGACGGAACCGACCACGTTGCCGACCTTGACTGGGTGGGGGTGGATCCGGATGAATACTTTTCATCAATGAAGACCGGAAAAAATATCTATAAAACCGGCGTTACCAGTCCTGAAATTTACACCCAGACCATAGAGAAACATCTTGCAGCCGACAGGGATGTGCTTATCGTCAGCCTTTCTTCAAGAATGAGCAGCACATATAACGTATGTCTGCTTGTAAAGAAAAATCTTGAGGAAAAATATCCTGAACGCAAGGTCTGCATTGTGGATTCGTTAAGATTTTCCACTCCTATCATCCTCATGAATATACAGGCATCACGTATGAGGTCTGAAGGCTGCAGCGCTGTGGAAACTGCAGAATGGCTTGAAGCGCACAGAAACTGCTACCGCCAGATGGGACCTATGAATGATCTGAAGTTCCTTGCCCGCACGGGAAGGGTCACAAACTTCAAGGCCTTTTTCGGCACGCTGGTAGGCGTTAATGCCCTTGGTGATTTTTCTCCTGCCGGAATAAGTCAGGTGCTGACCAATGTAAAGGGAATCAGAAAAGCTCTTGCTGCTACCGTTGAATACGTAAAGCAGACAATAGAGAACCCTGAAGACCAGATTGTTTTCATAAGCCACACATACAGGGCTGAAGAAGCAGAAACCCTGCGTCAGATGGTGGCTGAGCAGATAAAGCCTAAAGAGATCATAATTACCAGAATAGACATGAGCTGCGGCGCAAACATTGGCCCGGGCATGGTAGGCGTTTACTACTTCGGAAAAGAAGCCACTCCGGAACTTGCCGAAGAAACAAAGATAATGGAAAAAATAATTTCACAGCTTAAATAGACAGGAGGAAGTATAAGAATGAGAGAAATAGTTATTTTCGGTGATTCAACCTGCGACCTTGATAAGGAAATGCGCGAAAAATACGGACTTGAATACGTTCATATGAATTATGTTCTTGAGGGCAAAGAATACCCGGCTTCCCTTGACTGGGAAAGCCTTTCCGTGAAAGATTTTTATAACGAGATGCGCAGCGGAAAGAGGATAACCACAACTCAGGTTCCTGCAAATGTCTTCGAAGAAGCCTTTGAAGAAGCCATCAAGGCGGGAAAAGACGTTCTTTATATCGGCTGTTCTTCCGCACTTTCAGGCTCTGTAAATCAGGGAACCATCGTTGCAAAAGACCTTCTTGAAAAATATCCGGATGCAAAGATCCGCTGCGTTGATGCCCTCGACAGCTCCTTCGGCCAGGGTATCCTCCTTATGTGGGCAAGCAATATGCGTGCTGAAGGCAAAGATGTTGATGAGATTGCAGATTATATAGAGGCAAACCGCAACAAGGTTCACCAGATTGCCACTGTCGGAAATCTGACCTGGCTTAAGAAGGCCGGCCGCGTTACCGCATCAAGCGCTTTCTTCGGAAACCTCATCGGTATCAAGCCTATCATCATTTCCGATGCAAAGGGCCAGAACTATGCTGTAAAGAAAGTTAAGGGTGCCCAGGCTGCAAAGGAAGAAATTGCAAACATGGTTGCAGCAGAGATTGTTGACGCTGAAAGCCAGACAGTTTACATCTCACATGCTGATGATGAGGCGGCTGCTGCCCAGCTTAAAGACCTTATCCTTGCAAAAGTTAACTGCAAAGATGTTGTTTACGGATACATCGGACCTATTGTAGGCGCTTCCGTCGGCCCGGGAACAACAAACGTATATTTTATCGGTGATGAAGTAACAATGGTAGGCGAGGCATAAAAATGGCTGCAACAGTTCTTGACGGAAAACAGCTTAAGGACCTCTTCGCGGGAGGTCTGGCAAATCTAAGGCTCAATGCATCAGCCATTGATGACCTGAATGTTTTCCCTATTCCTGACGGCGATACAGGCAGCAACATGCTCATGACACTGGAAGGAGCCGTTAAATCGGCATTTTCGGAAGAATCCGGTGATGCTTCGGCATTCGCAAAGAAGTTCTCAAGGGGCGCACTTCTTGGGGCACGCGGGAATTCAGGCGTCATCCTTTCACAGTTCATAAGAGGTTTTTCAAACGGCTGTGAAGGAAAGCAGGCTCTTAATGTCCGTGATTTTACAGATGCCTTCAAGATGGGCGTTGACAGGGCATATGAAGCGGTCATCACCCCTACAGAGGGCACCATCCTCACAGTCATGCGTGAAGGCTGGGAATACATCAGCCGTGAAGGAAAAAACATAACCAATTACCACGATTACTTTGACAGACTCTGCCGGAGCATGGATGAATCGCTGGCGCACACCCCTGAACTTCTGCCTATCCTCAAGGAATCAGGCGTAATTGACTCAGGCGGTGCAGGCTTCATCTGCATCTTCCGCGGGATGGAAATGGTACTGAACGGTGAAAAGATTGATGCGGCAGCAGATTTTTCAATGAATGCCGAAAGCAGCAATATTATCGACCCTTCCGTCTTCAATGCCGACAGTGAGCTGGTTTACGGATACTGCACTGAATTTATCCTGCAGCTTCAGAACAAAAAAACAGACATTAAGAACTTTGACATAAATGAGATCGTTTCATACCTTGAGACCATCGGCAATTCCATTGTTGCTGTTCAGGATGACGATCTGGTGAAAGTACATGTTCATACTTTCACGCCGGGCGAGGTGCTCAATTTCGGCCAGAAATACGGTGAATATATTACTCTCAAGATAGAGAACATGTCTGTTCAGCATAATGAAAGCAGCCTGTTCCGCAAGGAAGAGACCGAACCTGAAAAAGAATACATTCCTATCGCAGTCTGCGCGGTCACAAGCGGACCGGGCCTTGAATCATATTTCAGGGAACTGGGCGTGAACCTCTGTGTGGACGGAGGCCAGACTGAAAATCCTTCAACCGAGGATTTCATTAAGGCATTTGAAACCATTGAAGCTGATGACATCATTGTGCTTCCATGCAATTCAAACATAGTCATGGCTGCATCGCAGGCGGCAGAGCTCTATACCGGAGCTAATGTTCATGTGGTTGAGGCAAAAACACTTGCTGAGGGCTATTCTGCCATCTCCATGATGGATGTTTCCTGCGGAGATGTTGACCGGATCATTTCCGAAATGAACGACGCCATCTCCGGCACAGCAACAGGCCTCATCACAAATGCCATCAGGGATGTTGACTATGAAAGCATCTCTGTAAAAAAAGGCCACTTCATAGGCATGAGCCGCAAACAGATCCTCTCTGATTCCGAAGACAGGCTCACAGCTGTGAAGGACCTTCTGAATGCAACAGAAGGCATACATGAAAAAGAAATCCTGGTCGGATTCTACGGAAAAAATGTTCCGGAAGAAGAGCTGGAAAAGCTTGATCTGATGATCTCATCCGAATTCGGATGGATGGAATACGGCTTCATTGACGGCGGCCAGGATGTTTATGACTATATTTTTGCCATAGAATAGGACAGTAAATGACAGACAGAAAAAAGATCATAGTTGATATAAACGGAGCGGACGCAGCTCCGGCTGTGCTTGCAGAGGGGGCTCTTTCAGCGCTGGAATGCCAGGATGAATTTGACCTTGTGCTTGCAGGGCCTTTGGCAGTCATTTCCGAGGCCCTGGCCAAAGCCTCACTCGGATCCGTTTCAAGAACAGAAATCCTTCCTTTTGAAGGCGCTGTAACAAACTATGACAATCCTAAAGATATGATCCGTGGAAAAGAGGACACCTCAATGGCAGGCGCCCTTAATGCCCTTAAATCAAGAGATAACATCTGCGCCATGGTAAGTGCAGGGAGCACCGGATGCCTTCTTGTGGGCTCCATCTTCAAGGTGGGCCTTTTCGGAAAGCTCATGCAGCCAGCTCTTTCAAGTGCTCTTCTCAACAAAGACGGCAGATTTTTCTGTCTTGTTGACTGCGGCGCAAACGTTAACAGCAAAGTCAGGGATCTTATTGACTATGCACGCATGGGAAGCGCATATATGGAAGCAGCCTGCGGCATCACCTCTCCAAAGGTCGGTCTTGTAAACGTCGGGGCTGAACCCGGAAAGGGGAATGACCTTATGAAGGAAGCGTATGAAGCACTTCATGCGGAAGAGGGCATCAATTTTACCGGAAACATCGAAGGCTCCGGCATCCTTTCAGGTGCGGCCGATGTTATTGTATGTGACGGGTTCACCGGAAATGTCCTTTTGAAATCCCTTGAAGCTGCCGGTATGATGGCAGCTGCCCTTGCGGGAAATTCTGCAGATATCATCAGGCATTTTGATTACAACTCCCAGGGCGGAGCCACATTCCTGGGTACAAAAAAGATAATCGTCAAAGCACACGGAGCTGCCAATGCTGCCACCATGAAGGCCTGCATCGATCAGGCGTGGATGCTTGAAAAGGGCGGTTTTACAGGAAAAATGAAGGCACGTACGGAATAAATGGCAACAGTAGCACTTATACCTGCATATGAACCGGATTCAAAGCTTTTTGACCTTGTAAAGGAACTGAAAAGCTATTATTTTGATATCCTCATAGTAGACGACGGAAGCGGCCCGGATTATAAGGAGATTTTTGATTCCTGCCGCGAGTATGCCGAGGTTATAGGTTATGAAAACAATCAGGGAAAGGGATATGCGCTGAAGCTGGGCATGCAGCATATCCTTGATAATTATCCTGAATGTACCTGTTTTCTGACAGCCGATGCAGACGGCCAGCACAGTGTGCACGATATCTGCCGCGTGAGGGATGAACTCATCTCAGGCAACGGCTTTGTTGTTTCTGTCCGGGGCTTAAGGAAAGAAGCTCCCCTTCGTTCCCGCGTGGGAAACGGCCTTTCAAAGTTCATGTTTACCATTGCAAATGCCCGCTATCTGCCTGATAACCAGAGCGGCCTCAGAGGATTTGACGTTAAGCATATCGACTGGATGCTAAAGGTGAACGGCGTCAAATATGATTATGAACTGAACATCATACTTTTTGCCGAAAAGCAGGGTATAAAAATAACGACGGTCCCTATCGAGACCATCTACTTTGACAACAACTCAAATTCGCATTTTAAAACTATTCCGGATACCTTGAAAATTTACAAAAGGTATTTTGAAACAAATATTTTTGCGCTCATTTCGCTGGCGATCGAAATCGTGATTGTTATTCTTGCGACCATCTTCCTTTCGCCGGGTTCCATTCCGTTTGTGGTCATGGTCAACTGGGGGATACATACCCTCCTTTGTATGGTCATTGAGCGCTATACCAAATTCCGCTGGATCAAATATACACCCGGTGCGCGCAGGCTTATCATTTCCATATTCAAGTATTTCCTGTACTGGATGATATGCTGGGGACTCTCAGCAATAAGCATTCCGTTTGCGCCGGCATATATCTTCGCCATGATAATCATCGTC
>JAZUFV010000200.1:0-10086 GCA_045640845.1 Lachnospiraceae bacterium | reverse complement strand
ATGTTCAGATGCCTGTTATGGATGGTTACGAAGCAACAAGACGTATACGTGCTCTTGATAATAAGGAACTGGCAAATATCACGATCATTGCGATGACTGCAAACGCATTTGATGAAGATAAGCAGAATGCTGTTCAGGCCGGAATGAACGATCATATTGCCAAGCCGATCGACGTTGCGAAACTTAAAGAGACAATTTCAAAATTTTTCTAAAAAAGAATGGAGACTTCCTGCATGGGAGAAAAATTATACACTGAAGAAGAACTGAATATGAAGCTGGAAGAACAGCACAGATATCTGTCTAAGATTTATTCCGGCGTTATGGATACCATAGTTGTGGGACTGTCATCGGTCATTGAAAGTCGTGACAGCAGCACCGGATATCATGTCCGCAGAACCAGCAAGTGTGTGGAGCTTTTCGTTGAAAAACTGAAGGCTGATCCCGATTTTAATATAAGTGACAGCTTCGCCACCTGCATCAGAAAGGCAGCTCCCCTGCATGATCTGGGAAAACTTGAGATCCCGGACGCGGTGCTGCAGAAGCCCGGCCGTTTTACCAATGATGAATTCTCTATAATGAAAGATCATTCAAAGTACGGGGCGAACCTGACTTTCAAGGTATTGTCTGAAACCCAGAACATGGATTTTATCCGTATTGCAATAAACATTGCCCATTATCATCATGAAAAGTGGGACGGAAGCGGATATCCGAAAGGCCTTAAAGGAGAAGAGATACCTTTAGAGGCACGTGTCATGGCTCTGGCAGATGTTTTTGATGCACTGGTCAGCAAACGCTGCTACAAAGACAGCTTCTCATATGACAATGCTTTTCAGATCATAGAAGAATCGCTCGGAACACATTTTGATCCTAAGCTTGGAAGAGCTTTTATCAATATCAGAGAAGATCTGGAAAAACTGTATGATGAGCTGTTAGAAATGGAATCATTAAGTGCTTTGTGAGCAGTGTATACAGACAGATGATATTATGAGTGAATCAAAAAGGCTCAGCTGCGGCATATCAGATTCATGCGGGGGCTGCAGTTTTCTTTCCCTGGAATATAAGAATCAGCTTTTACAAAAACAGAAATTTCTGGATGGTCTTCTTGGAAAATTCGGGAAGACCGCGCCTGTTGAAGGCATGGACAATCCTCTTTATTACAGAAATAAAGTCCATCATGCCTTCAAAAGAGATAAGAGCGGGAATATTATTTCCGGTCCTTATGAGAAAGGTTCCCATTGGGTGCTGATGTCGGAACACTGTTTTATTGAAGATCTGAAATGTCAGGAAATAATGCTTTCCGTAAGGGAACTGGTGAAATCATTCAGAATAAAGATATATGATGAGGATACCGGATCTGGTGATCTGCGTCACGTTATCACAAGACGCGGATTCAGTACCGGCGAGACCATGGTAGTTCTTGTGGCAGGAAATGAAAGGTATACGCCGCCGCGCAGATTTACTGAAGAACTCCTGAAAAGACATCCCGGGATCACGACAGTGATCCTGAATTATAACAGCAAAAAGACCAGCATGATACTTGGTGAAAGGGAAAAAATCCTTTACGGCCCGGGGTATATTTATGACCTGCTTCTGGGAAACCGGTTCAGGATATCTTCCAAGTCTTTTTATCAGGTGAATCCTGTCCAGACTGAAGTGCTTTATAAAACCGCCATGGAGTTTGCGCAGCTTTCCGGCAGCGAAACCGTTCTGGATGCTTATTGCGGAATAGGGACAATAGGAATTTCAGCAGCAGGAAGAGCGAAAAAAGTGATCGGCGTGGAGCTTAATAAAGATGCTGTACGTGATGCAATTATAAATGCAAAAGAAAACGGCATAGAAAATGCTGAATTTTATCCGGGTGATGCGGGAAAGTTTCTGCGTGGGCGTTCAGGCGGTGAACATTTTGATGTGATTTTTATGGATCCGCCCAGGAACGGAAGCAGCAAAGAATTTCTTGATTCTGTTATCCGTACAAAACCTGACCGGCTGGTTTATATATCCTGCGGACCGGAAAGCCTGGCCCGGGATCTTAAATATCTTACGGGAAACGGCTTCTTAGTGCAAAAGATTCAGCCTGTGGATATGTTCCCTTATACGGAACACGTCGAGACGGTAGTCTTGTTGTCAGGAAAGATCCGAAAAAACGGCTGAATACATAAAGAAAAAAACGATTTGGAGGTGTCCATGAACGATTGTATAAATGAACAGACAAAGAAAGAAAAACAACAGGATTTCAGCATTGCCGCCATTATTGCACTTGGCGGGGATTTTGATTATATATCAGCAGTAAATCTTGAGACGCAGGAAGAACAGATATATAAGTATAATCCAGCTTTCATGAGCCTGGTTCCGGGATGGGATAAACTTGAAACCTACCATGACAGAATGCAGGTCATCTGCAACCTTTTTGTTCATCCGAATGACCGTACCTCTTTTATGCATGAAACTGATCTGGCAGTGCTGAATGAAACGCTGACAAAAGATTCACCATGCAAATTAGTAAATTTCCGCGAGATGTTCGGAGACTCGGTTGTTTACTATCAGGGGAAATATATTCTTCTTGATGTTGAAGGAAGCAGGGGATGCGTTGTCGGCTTCAAGAATATTGATACAGAAACCAGAAATCAGATAACCCTGCAGAACAACGAGGAAACCCTCAGGCAGAACCTGAGCCTCATAGAAGGAATTGCACCTGGCTTTGCTTCTGTTCTTTATGTAAACCTGGAAGACGGATCTTTTACCTATCATATTGTGCAGAAGAACCGCAAGGAACAGTACGATAAGTATGCCGAAGGCGGCAAAACCTACGATGAAGCTTTTCAGGATTTTGTGCATGATGTTGTTTATGAAAATGAGCAGGAAAGAGTTATTGAAGCCTGCAGTCTGGATAATATCAGAAAACGTCTGGCGGAGGGACCGCAGTTTACCGAAACTTTCCGGGCTGTTGATGAAGACCAGACTTCATTGTGCCAGGTAAAAATTGCACTTGTTGAAAGTGAAAACGGAGTGCCAAAAGCAGCGGCCGTTGGTTTTTCCTACAATGAAGAAGAAGTCGCAATGAACTATATCGATGAGAAGCTCCGTGCCGAATACGAGGCCTTGTATCTTATCGATCTGGAAAATGATAAATACATGCGGCTGAGACTCGCATCACACCTGGATTTTGAAAGAAATCAGCATGGCACATTCACAAAAATCCTGCCTCAATATGCTTCTGTCGTTCTGCCGGAATACCGGGAAATATGGGAGAAGTTTGCTGACCTGGATTTCTTCCGTGAATATCTGGCAGATACTGACCGACGGGAACTGGTATATCAGGTATCCGGCGAACAGATTGAATGGCGCAGGGCTGTCATTCAGGTCATTCAGAGAAAGGACGGCGTTGCCACGCTGTTTATCTTTACCTTTATGAAAATCGACAAGGAACAGGCTGAAAAGCTCTCGCTCCTTGAAACTATCCAGAAGCAGCACGAGGCACTTCAGCAGGCCCTTGAAATGGCACAGAGCGCCAATAAAGCCAAGACTGTGTTCCTCAACAATATGTCTCACGATATCCGCACACCGATGAATGCCATCATCGGCTACACCGGCCTTGCCGCATCACATATTGAAAGCAGGGAGCTGGTGACAGAATATCTGAAGAAAATCGGCCAGTCATCTGAACACCTGCTTTCCCTGATCAATGACATTCTTGATATGTCAAGAATCGAGTCCGGCAAGATGACGCTGAATGAAGAGGAAGAAAACCTTTCCGAGATCATTCATACAATCCGCAGTATCACGCAGTCCAGCATTGCTTCAAAGAATATAGATTTCTATGTTGATGTTTTTGACGTGGATGATGAGTATGTCATTTGTGATAAACTGAGAATCAATCAGGTGCTTCTGAATATTATTTCAAATGCCGTTAAATTCACACCTGCCCGTGGAACTGTGTCCTTTAAGGTTTCTGAGCGCGGGCCGAAATCCGATGGATACGCAACATACCGCTTTGTTGTCAAGGATACCGGCATAGGCATGAGCGAGGAGTTCCTGAAGACCATATTTGATCCGTTTACAAGAGAAAAGTCATCAACCGTTTCGGGAATCCAGGGTACAGGCCTTGGTATGTCCATTTCCAAGAACATCATAGATATGATGGGCGGAAGAATAAACATAACGAGTGAGGAGAATGTCGGAACAGAGGTTGTTATCGAGCTTGATTTAAAACTTGCCGATAAGCAGAAAAATGATGAGTCAGAGGTTCTTGGAAAACTGAAAGGCCTTCGTGGGCTTGTTGTTGATGATGATCTTGACGCCTGCGTAAGCATTTCAAAAATGCTCAAGGATATATCCATGAGGAGTGAATGGTGTTCTTCGGGCAAAGAGGCAGTTTTCCGTGCACAGACCGCCTTTGAAGAAGGAGATAACTTCAGCGTGTATATCATTGACTGGCTGATGCCTGATATGAACGGAATTGAGACGGCAAGGCGTATACGTAAGGTTGTCGGTGATTTTACACCTATTATTATTCTGACTGCATATGACTGGGCAGAGATTGAAGAAGAGGCTTATGAGGCCGGCGTTACGGCATTTGTCAATAAACCGCTGTTCATGTCAGATCTGAAAAAGACGCTTATCCAGTGCTGTAATCCGGAATCGGCTGAACCGGAATCTGAAGATAAAGCCGATTATTCCGGACGAAAGATACTTCTGGTGGAAGACAATGAAATGAACCGCGAGATTGCATGCGAGATCCTTGAGGAATACGGCTTTGTTATGGATACGGCCGAAGATGGCACCATAGCCGTTGAGAAAATGGAAAAAGCGCAGCCCGGTCAGTATGATCTGATCCTGATGGATATCCAGATGCCTCTGATGGACGGTTATGAAGCCACAAGAAGAATTCGTGCCATGTCTGATCCTGCCATAGCAGGTATCCCTATCGTTGCCATGACAGCAAATGCATTTGAAGAAGACCGTCAGCTGGCTCTTGAGGCCGGTATGAATGATCATATTGCAAAACCTATAGATGTTCAAAAGCTTCTTGATACAATTTCGAGGATAATCGGATGAATAGTCTGTTAAGCTTAAGCGGCCGAAATCCGGCCGCTCCGGTTTTTTACGGAATAATGTTTTTGCTGTCAGCAGCAGTGCTGATCTATTATATTGCACGAAGCAAAAGAAAGTATCTTTGGATCCTTTTGCTTTTTATTTCTGTTTTTATTGTTAATACAGGTTACCTGGCATTTTCACTTTCGACAGATTTATCAGAGGCACTTCTTGCTAACCGCATAGCATATTTCGGAAATGTTTATATGCTTCTGCTTCTTCTGCTTACCATATGGAACGCCTGCGGAATTGAGTACCGGAAATCATATGTCATAATACTGGCTTCGGTCAGCACTGTGATGTTTTTACTTTCCTGCACGCAGGGGTATCTGGATATTTTTTACAGAAATGCAAGCTTTTCTGTTGAAAACGGTTTCCCAAAGATAATTAAGGACTACGGTCCCATGCATACGGCATATATTGTTTATATATTCCTGTATTTTTCAGGCATTGTCATTACGCTGCTTTATTCCTGGAGAAAAAAGAAAAACAGGGACTTTAAATATATAGCTGTAATTGCGGGAATGGGTCTGGTAAATGTGGCAATATGGTTTATAGAACAGCTTGTTGATAATAATATTGAATACCTGGCATTTTCATATATTGTTAATGAGATCATTCTTTTGTGGGTTTACAGCCGCTTAGTCAATGACGGAGTATTGAATACATACATGATAAGGCTGACATTCAGACCTGAGGATTCAGACGAAAAAACGATCGATATCATGATGTCTGATGAAGATGAGAACAGAATTCTTACCGGAAATGAAAATCATAAAGTCAATCTTTCAGGGCTTCCGGATGAAAAACTGATGGAAATAATTAACCGCGTGGAAAATTCAGAAAAACTGACTGAACGTGAAAAAGAGGTTGCCGTTTTGCTTTTAAAGGATCTGAAACGAAAGGAAATGGCGGAAAACCTGTTTATCAGTGAGGATACAGTGAAGACCCACACATCCCATGTCTTTGGAAAGCTTGAAGTTTCAAGCCGTAAAGAGCTTCAGGAACTTGCCCGGAAAAGGGCCGAGTAAGCAAATCACCCTTTTAATCACCCCTTGAATAAGTGGACAAACAAAGAAAGTTTTCTTACAATTGACACCTGAAATATTTAATTTTCAGGAGGAAACAATTATGAAAAAAATTTCTGTTTTATTACTGGGATTAGTAATGGTGATCTGCCTTGCTGCATGCGGCGGCGGTGGCAGCGGAACCGAAACAACTGCTGCTGAAGGCGGCAGCGCTGTTAAGGGTGAGACCGTTGATGTTGGTGCTTTTGAAGTACTGGTACCTGAAGGATGGATGGCATTTCCTCAGTCAGATATGTTTGGCGAAAAAGATGCAGACGGAAACTATCCGCAGCTCACAGACGCTTACGGAATGATCAAAGGCGGAAGCAGCGAATTTGATGCATTTACAAAACCGACTGTTTACGTTTATTACTATGAAACTTCCGCTGAGGACCAGCTTGGATCAACCAAGATCTGGTATGACGATGCAGAAGATATCAAGGTTACTGTTAACGGGACAGAATGCCCGGGCTTTGCAGCTGACAGTATGGGATATAAATATCAGATAGTATTCATTCCTGTATCTGATGCAGCCTGCATTCAGGTAAACATTCCTACAGACATGGACGGAAAAGCTGGCGTATCAGCTGATGATGCCGATGTTATGGCAATCATGGAAAGCATAAAGGTTAAATAACCGTAAACTTTTTCTTGTTGGGATTTTTATAATAAAACGGACCGGTATGACATTATTGTCATATCGGTCTGTTTTTTATGGAAGAAAACGCAAGTTTATATTATAATCAACGAAAAATTTCAAATTTCAGGTGTCTGTGGACATTATCCGGTTGTTTTATGGAATCTGCAAACGGTACAGGAGAAATATAAACAGTGATAGAACGGTATAAGCTTAACAATAAAGGTATTGATTCCGCTGCAAAAAAAGCGGAAGAGTATTTAACAGAAATGAAAATCCCGCATAAGGATGTACTGCGTGTAAGGCTGGGGGTGGAAGAAACCCTGATAAGATACAGACAGCAGTATGGCGAGGATGTTGATTTTGAAATAAAGGGAAGCAGACGCTTCAGACGAACAAATATTTCATTATTCATTGAAGGCAGGATGTGGGATCCGTTTGCAAGAAACGGAAGCGTTGAGCAGAGCAGTGCAATAATGAGGACTGCCATGACAAATATGGGTGAACTTCCGGTCTGGAGATACACAAGAGGCGAAAATGTGATCACATATTCCTTCAGAAAGAAGGAACTGGACAGCTGGGCTCAGCTGCTGATAGCTATCGGCGCCGCAATTATTGCCGCACTTTTGTTAAAGCTTTTACCGGAAAGTGCTCTTTCGGTATTTCGGAATGATATCCTTACCCCGCTTCTTGATACTTTCATGAACCTTCTTTCAGCCATTGCCGGTCCAATGATCTTTCTGGCGGTTGTGTGGGGTATTTACAGTATAGGCGATGTCTCGGCATTCAGCGTGATGGGAAAGAAGCTTATAGAAAGGCTGATGATTTTCTGCGCTGTTTTTACGGCGATAGGCGGAGTTCTGTCCATTCCGTTTTTTTCATTCATAACAGGCGAACAGCAGGCAGGAAACGGCTTTTCTGATATTTTCCGTATGGTACTGGATATAATTCCGGGAAATATAATCAGGCCGTTTGCCGAGGGCAATACGCTGCAGATACTGTTCATTGCAATTGTTATGGGTATAGCAATGATAATCATCGGAGAAAAAACCCAGACCGTGGCAGTATTTGCAGAGCAGCTCAACTACATAGTCCAGCTGATAATGGAATTTATATCAAAGCTGGTTCCGTTCTTTGTATTCGGAAGTCTGTTGAATATCATTCTGAATAATCAGTTTGAAGATATCAAAGTATCTTATAAACTGTTTCTGGTAAATCTCGGCGCATGCCTGGCTTTCACACTGGCATATGTGGTTATCATCTGCTTAAGATACAGGGTAAGTCCTCTTGTTTTCATCAAAAAAGCATTGAAGCCTTTTATCATATGCCTTACCACGGCGTCGTCTTCTGCAGCCTTCTCAACCAGTCTTTCAACATGTTCGGAAGAATTCGGAATAAATGCGGATTTCGCAAATTTCGGAGTTCCTTTTGCACAGGTGCTTTATAAGCCGACAGTTGCAATTCTATATTTTTCTTCTGCTTTTTATGTTGCAGAACTTTCCGGGACCGCAGTTTCCGTTGAATGGTTTATCACTGCTTTGTTTGCAAGCATTGTTCTTTCTGTTGCAACTCCTCCGATTCCGGGCGGAACGCTTGCCAGCATCTCGGTTCTTTTTGCCCAGCTCTCACTCCCTCCGGAGGGAATGGCCATGGTTCTGGCATTAAATATAGTGCTTGATTTTATTGAAACCCCTGTTGATGTTTTCGGCGGACATGTACTGCTTATTCAGTCTGCAGACAGGTTTGGTCTGCTTGATAAATTCATATTGCGGAAAGGTACTGAGAAAAAGAAAAATCTTTAAAAATTTTCCGCTTTAGGTTAAACTTTACATAGCTGTATCATGACGGATATCCATCCGTCTTTTGGGTTTAATTTTTTTAGGAGAAGATTTTATGCTGGATTTTATGTATTCAATTGTAGGTGTGATAGCAATTATCATTCACATGATCATAAATCCGTCTTTTTTCAAAAAAGAGAAGGCAAAAGATAAGAAATCGGTAATATACGATTATCTTATGCTGGCAATTTTTGCCTACTATATCACTGATGCCTGCTGGGGATTATTTGCAGGTCTGAACAATATACCTCTTCTGTTTATAGACACAACGGTATACTATGTTGCCATGGCTGCAGCCGTTGTATGCTGGTCGCTTTACCTTATTACATACCTTGATATGAATAATTTCCTGGGTAAAGCATTTAAGGTGTTCGGCTGGGCTTTTTTTGCGTTGGAAGTCATCGCACTGGTAGTAAATATCTTCTATCCGTGTTTCTTCTGGTTTGACGAGAACGATGCATATCAGGCCGGTACGATCCGTTATGCTGCATTATGGATCCAGGTGGGCATGTTTTTCATAACGGTAATCATTTCACTTGTAAAGTTTATGCATGTCAGCGGTATTTTGAAAAAAAGGCACCTGGCTGTATTCTTTTTCAGTCTTGATATGGTGATTGCCAATGTATTTCAAATCATTTATCCGCTTCTTCCGATTTACGCAATGGGATGCATGATCGGCACCAGTATTCTTCATGTATATATTGTGGAAGATGAGCGCGAAGAGTACCGGCAGATCATAGCAAAAGAAAAAAATGCGGCGGAAGCTGCAAACAGGGCAAAAACATCCTTCCTGTTTAACATGTCTCACGATATCCGCACGCCGATGAATGCGATCCTCGGCTATGAAGTCATGGCAAGGAAGAAATCCACGGATGAAACGGTAAACGATTACCTTAAAAAAATAGATATTGCCGGAAACCAGCTTCTTTCCCTGGTAAATCAGGTGCTGGAAATGTCCAGGATTGAATCAGGAAAGGTTGTTCTTCAGGAACAGAAAATTGATATGGATCAGAGCGCAGAAGTGGTCCGCACCATATATGCCGATCAGGCAAAGTCAAAAGGACTTGATTTCACAGTCGAACTCCGGGAACTGACCCATAAGCATGCAATCGGAGACAGTGACAGGATTTCCCAGATCATGAACAATCTGATCGGAAATGCCATCAAATACACACGCGAGGGTGGTTCTGTTTTCAATTATGTTGAAGAAGAACCTTGCAGCATACCGGGTCATGCAATATACCGGATAACGGTGGAAGACACCGGAATCGGAATGAACGAGGAGTTCCTTCCTCATATTTTCGAGGAATTTTCAAGAGAAGAAACATCAACTGTCAGCCATATTCAGGGCACCGGCCTCGGAATGTCCATCGTCAAAAAACTGGTCGATCTGATGAACGGTACAATCGAGGTGACCTCCAAACTTGAAGTCGGAGGCCAAGCGGTCTTAGGA
>JAZUFV010000199.1:0-3059 GCA_045640845.1 Lachnospiraceae bacterium | reverse complement strand
TGCTTTCCAAAAAATATTCTTTAAATGACTCCTGCGCCATTTGCCTGCTTCATCTGATAGGATCTGTTTATGATACAAACATGATCCACCGGACTTCATTTGATACAGCCAGGCAGGTTATGGCCGAAATGTCAGCCTTTCTGAAAGCGGATCCATATCCCACTGTCTCAGAGATTTTCAGGATAGATAATGAATTCATCAGCCGGAACCTGTCTCCGGGAGGATGTGCTGACTTGCTGGCGGCAGTTCTGTTTTTTCATTTTCTGTCTGTTGACAGCGGGCAGCCGTTTTAATCAATCAGCTCCTGTAATAGTTGATAAGGCATCCTTTTTCGATTATTTCAGTTTCATCCTCTGTAAGCGGGTCCAGTTTCAGGGTTATCGCATCTGCGGAGTCTCCTTCAAGAACATACGCTGTAAAATCCAGTACATGTTCTTTAAGTTTTCCGGCAATACCCGGAATAAAAATCCATGAGCCTTTAGAAAACGGAAGTACGTCATCTGTAAATCTGAACGGTATCATTCCCCAGTTTATGAGGTTTGAGCGATACCTCTTTGTGGCATATTCAGCGGCAATATTTGCCCATCCTCCAAGAACTCTCTGGCAGCTGGCTGCCTGCTCCCTGGCTGAACCGTCACCCGGCTTTACAGCATATATCGTGGAACCCACACCTATTGTATTTTTATCAACGCCGAATTTTTCCTTCAGTATGTCAAGCACTTCTTCAAATACGGCAAAATCCTCTGTTTTTTTCTCTTTTCCTGTCAGCACCTTCTGTATCTTCTGAACCTTTTTGGCTTCACCCACGTACTGAGGATCCTTTCTGGAGAGAGTAAACTCTGCCAGGCCCATGGGATTCGAGCGGTAAGATGATGTTTCCCCTGAAGGAATCAGTTCATCAGTGGTTGTAACGGGATCATGTATCTCACTTACGACATGAAGCAGCAGATTTTCAGGAAGTGCATCTATTTCAGGCCAGTCTTTAATGTTCGGTCCCTGTTTGATGCTCTGAGACGGATCTGCCTTTTCAAATCCGTCATATACCCTGGCTTCATATATTGACTTGTCAAAGAAATACTTCCTGCCTGAATACTCTGTGTCCAAGTCAGTTGCGGCAGTCAGGAAACCTTTATTTGCTGCTGTAGCCGCTATGGACCTGGCATCCATTAAGGCTACCGATGCACACTGGCCATTCCCCGGCTTACTGCCTTCCCTGTTAGGGAAGTTTCTGGTTGAATGCCTGATGCTTATTCCGCCGTTTGACGGAGTATCACCGGCGCCAAAGCAAGGGCCGCAGAATGCAGGTTTGATAACGGCTCCGGATTTTATCAGTTCAGCACAGACTCCATTATTTACCAGTTCCATATAAACCGGCATGCTGGCAGGATAAATGCTTAATGAAAATTCCCCTGCTCCGATATTTTTTCCTTTAAGGATATCAGCTGCAGCGCAGAGATTCTCAAAACCTCCTCCGGCACAGCCGGCAATTATACCCTGTTCAACATAAAACCGGCCGTTGATGATCTTACTGTGAAGATCAAAGTCCGGGCAGCTTAGCGACTCCCTCGCAATCTTCTCGGTATCAGCTATTATATCCCCCATATTTGCCTTAAAATCATCAATTGTAAACACATTGCTCGGATGAACAGGCATAGCTATCATTGGCTTTATCTTATCAAGTTCTATCTCAATCAGACTGTCATATCCGGCAATTGCCGCAGGATGCATTTCCTTGTAGTCATTTCCTCTGCCATGGATCTCATAGAATTCTTTCACCTTATCATCCGTTTCCCAGATTGAAGAAAGGCATGCGCTCTCGGTAGTCATAACATCGATTCCTATCCTGAAATCTACCGAAAGGTCTGCCGCGCCCGGTCCTGTAAATTCCAGGACCTTATTCTTTACGAACCCATCCTTGAACACCGCACCAACCAAAGCCAGCGCCACATCCTGAGGCCCCACTCCTTTTGCCGGCTTACCGGTCATATAAACACAGACAACCTTTGGGTAATCCACATCATATGTCCTGCAAAGAAGCTGTTTGGCCAGTTCTCCTCCGCCTTCACCTATACCCATGGTTCCCAGTGCGCCATACCTTGTATGTGAGTCTGAACCCAGTATCATTCCCCCGCCGGTTGCCATCATTTCCCTGGCGTACTGGTGAATAACCGCCTGATTGGGAGGTACGAATATTCCGCCATACTTTTTGGCGCTGGTAAGACCAAATACATGGTCGTCTTCGTTTATGGTTCCGCCGACTGCACACAGTGAATTGTGGCAGCATGTCAGTGCATACGGTATCGGGAATTTTTCCAGTCCCGATGCCCTGGCGGTCTGTATTATTCCGACATATGTAATATCATGCGAAATAAGCTTGTCAAACTTAAGTTTAAGCTGCTTCATATTATCTGAAGTATTATGTGCCTTCAGAATTGAAAAAGTCATCGTTCCTTCCGCTGCATTAGTTTCTTTTCCCGCATATTCCGGAATGGAATCCTGTAGTTTTCCGTTAACCAGATATACCGGGCTGTCTGTTAGTCTTATCATATTTTTTTCCTTTTTCTGCTTGATTTCCTGATAAGTATAAAAAAAAATGGAGATTATGAATAATATCTTTTTCTTCATAATCTCCATAGAAAAATTGAATGAATATGCGTAAGGTCCGCCCGCGGTGCCAAATCCGCACTATCCTTTCAGTATACGGATATTGCGGAAAATCTTTCACGTGAACCAAACTCTTCAATGGATGCAATCAGTCTGTCAACAGCCTCTTCTGTCATGCCTTTTCCCGCACATTTTCTGAGTTTTTCCCTGACATCCTCCGGGCTCACCGGAGTTTCCGGTTCTCCCTTTGGAGCCTTCACGCTCCGTTCAATTGTTTTTTTGCCGCACTTTATCTCGATTTTAGCGCCCCTGATTCCCGCCTTAACATTTTCCAGGGAATTATCAAGAACAAAAGTAAAACGTTCACATAGTTCATAGACATCCGGTCTTACATTTTCCACATTCAGGTCATCCAGAGTAAAACTTCCTTTCAGAAATGCACATGCAGCTGCATA
>JAZUFV010000198.1:0-4545 GCA_045640845.1 Lachnospiraceae bacterium | reverse complement strand
CTTGTACACGCTGTTGAATCATCACTTTCACCTAAGGCAAACAGCTATACAAAGATGTTCGGATATAAGGCTATCGAGATGATAATTGAAGGCTTTAAGGCTATCAGGGACAACGGACCGGATGCCCGTCTGGGACTTCTTAAAGAATTCCTTATGGCTTCAAATTATGCAGGAATCGCATTCGGAAATGCAGGCTGCGCAGCAGTACATGCAATGGCATATCCTCTGGGAGCAACCTACCATGTAGCTCACGGTGACTCAAACTATGTTCTCTTCACCGGAGTTCTTAAGAACTACATGGGGATCAAGCAGGACGGCGAGATTGCAGTTATGAATGATTTCCTTGCAAACCTTCTGGGATGCGATGTTTCATGCGTATATGATGAACTGGAAAACCTCTTGAACGTTGTTCTCCCGAAGAAGCCACTTCACGAGTTCGGCATGACCGAAGAAGACCTTGAGACATTCTCTGAGTCCGTTATGGTAAATCAGGGACGTCTGATGGCCAATAACTTTGTTGAGCTCGACAAAGCAAGAGTTTATAAGATTTACAAAGAACTCTTCTGAGAATAAAAAACAAAGCAAAAAAGGTGCTGCCGTCTGCTGATTAATTAATCGGAGGTGTGCAGCACTTTTTCAATGAAAAAATTGATTTTCCACCGATTTTGGTGTTATCTGAAAAAATGCGTGGAAGTGGTTCCACCGGCAATGCTAAAAAACAGATAAATCGGTGGAAACTGAGGGTAAAGCAAAATATAATACAATATAGAAGAACTTTCCAGGACAAACAGATTCAGCAGATGATTTTCGGAATTGAAAAACAACTTAAAGAAAAACCGGCACTGAAGGGTGATGACGGAAGCGTCTTCACCTATGGTGATCTGATCGCAGATTCAGGCGATTTTAAAAGTGCTCTCGGAAAAAAGAGATGTCTTGTATTCTGCCTTTGCAGGAATGTGCCGGAAGCGGTATGCGGATATATCGGCGCTCTCGAACACGGGAGCGTCATTTTGATGCTGGGAGAGACCACACCTGAAGAGCGCGTCAAAGAGCTGGAGAGTACTTACAGCCCGTCATATTACTGGAAGCCGCTGGTTGAGAGCGAAAAGGCTGATTTTATACTGGGCAGTTACGGGCTTTACCCTACAGGGTTGGAACCACCTGAAATGGCAGATGATCTGGCACTTCTTCTTTCAACTTCGGGAAGCACGGGAAGCCCGAAGCTAATAAGGCTCAGCAAAAAGAATCTTGAATCCAATGCAGCGGCCATTGCCGGATATCTTGAACTTTCGGCAGATGAAAGGCCGGTCACAACACTTCCGCTTCAATATACATTCGGACTTTCAGTAATTAACAGCCATCTTTATGCGGGCGCATGTGTGCTGATGACAGAACAGAGCTTTGTACAGCAGGGTTTCTGGGATTATTTAAGCGAAAACGGCGGAACTTCCATAGCAGGCGTTCCTTATACATACGAGATATTAAAACGCATGCGTTTCCATATGCGTGAGGATATAGGAAGCATCAGGACAATGATCCAGGCCGGGGGCCATCTTCCTGCAGAGCTTCAGGAATTTTACGGTGCCTGGGCGCAAAAGACCGGAAGACGCTTTTATGTAATGTACGGACAGACGGAGGCAACCGCCAGGATGAGCTACCTTCCGTATGATCAGGTGCTCAGCAAGATAGGCACCATAGGAAAGGCCATACCGGGAGGACGCTTTGAACTGCGGGATGCTGAAGAAAATGTGATCACCGGCGCAAATGAAGTGGGTGAGCTGGTCTACTACGGCGACAATGTTTCGCTGGGTTATGCCGTCTGCGCCGGGGACCTGAAAAAAGAAGATGAAAGAAAAGGCTGCCTTCATACTGGAGATATGGCTCTCAGGGATGAGGACGGCTATTACGTGATAAAGGGGCGTATGGCCAGGTTCGTTAAGCTCTTTGGCGTAAGAGTGGGCCTTGATGAGTGTGAGGACATTCTGAAAGGCTTTGACGAAGAGGCTATTTTTGCCTGCACAGGAAATGACGACAGGCTGCAGATATTTACTGACAGCAAAAACTGGAGAGAGGCAGGGGACTGGCTGGCAGGCAAGCTGAGTCTGGCACCGAGCGGCTTCACGGCAGTTTATCTTTCAAAGATTCCTGTAACCGAATCAGGAAAAAAGGATTATAAAAAGCTTGATTCACCGCATCCTTTTGCACTGGGAAGCCTGGAAAAGGATAAGGCTCTCACAAAAAGACTGACAGAGCTTACAGAATTTCATATGGAAAAATGTCCGGAATATAAAGGCATGATTGAGGCCCTGGGGTTTGCGCCGGAAAACGCAGAGCATTATAAGGATCTTCCGTTCATACCGGTGGGACTTTTTAAAGAAATGACCCTCTCAAGCGTGGGGGATGAAGGGGACTTAAGAACCCTGACCTCTTCCGGAACAAGCGGACAGAAAAGGTCAAGAATCGTACTTGACGGAAAAACAAGAAGTGCGCAGCAAAAAGCTCTTGCCGAGATAGGGGTAAGCTTTCTGGGGACTGAAAGGCTGCCTATGCTGGTGATCGATTGTGAAGATACGGTAAGGAACAGCCTCAGTTTTTCTGCAAGAACTGCAGGTATACTGGGATTTTCCATTTTCGGAAGAAACAGGACATTTGCCCTCAAAAATGACATGAGCCCGGATTTTGAAAAAATAGATGAATTCCTTGAAAAATACGGAGACAGAAAGTTTTTCGTTTTCGGATTTACATATATTATCTGGCTTTATCTGTGTGAAGAGCTTGAAAAGCGCGGAGAAACCAAAAATATGGAAAACGCCGTGCTGGTCCATGGCGGAGGCTGGAAAAAGCTTGCGGACAGGAATATTTCAAAAGAAGCCTTTAAGGCAAAGCTGAAGGATGTATGCGGGATAACGGATATCCATGATTATTACGGAATGGCAGAGCAGACAGGCAGCATTTTCATGGAATGCAGCTGCGGGCATCTGCATGCATCGGATTATTCGGGCATACTCATAAGAAGGCCTGAGGATTTCTCGCTTTGCGAAAAGGGCGAGGAAGGCCTTATTCAGGTGCTTTCAACCCTTCCGGAAAGCTATCCGGGACACAGCCTTCTTACAGAAGACCTTGGGACACTGCTTGGCGAAGATGACTGCCCGTGCGGAAGACGCGGGGCGTACTTCGGCGTTTCAGGCCGTGTGAAAGAAGCAGAGATAAGGGGGTGCAGCGATACTTATGAAAGCATCTGAATCCCTTACATATATTATTGGCAGCGCATCTGCGCTTGAAAAAGTGATGGCAGCCCGGCCTGTTGAGATCTTTTCAGAGAAGACCCTGGATTTTCTGGAAGCCTGGTCTGAAAGAATAAAGGCATCCGCAGATAAAACGCCTTCCGATCTTACCTTTGCATTCTGGGCCAGAAGGGCAAAACTGGAAAATGAAAAGAAAGCTTATGGAAGCGGCACCGGAAAAGGAAGCTGTCTTCAGTTTGTCCCGAATAACATACCGGCTCTCTTTGCATACAGCCTGGCAGCGGGGCTCCTTGCCGGATGTTCCGTGGCAATGAGGCTCCCTTCAAAGCACGCTGATACAAGGGAAAACCTGATGGTCACTCTTGAGGAGACGCTGGAGACTTTTCCGGATATGAAGGAAAGGATAGTCTTATTTACCTATCCGCACAGCAAAATAATAACCGATGAGCTTTCCTTCAAATGTGATGTAAGGATTATATGGGGCGGAGACAGCGCCATCAGTGAGATACAGTCCTCACCCCTTAAAGAAGGAGCTTCAGAGGTTGCATTCCCGGACAGGAAGTCACTGGCTGTGCTGGAAGCCGGAGCAGTGCTGGATGAAAAAACTATGGAGAGCCTGCTGAGAAAATTTTTTAACGATACATACGCAGTTGACCAGAATGCGTGCTCTTCGCCTTCACTGGTCTTCTGGAAAGGGACAGAAAGAGAGATTGAAGCTGCACGGAAAAAATTCTGGGAGGGGCTGACAGGATTTATTGAAGGAAAGTACGTGATCCCGGCAGCAGCGGCCGTCCGCAAATACAGGGAAGCTCTTTATGTTGCAGGAAATTATAAAGATTGTAAAATAGAGAGCACAGATAACCGTCTGATAAGAGTTCTGTGCAAAACGGCCGGGCCTGATCTGTGGAGTCACACGGCGCCGGGAGGGTTGTTCTTTGAGATGCAGGGCGAAAGCCCGGAAAGCCTGACTGCGGTCCTTACCGAAAAGTGCCAGACAGTCACATATTTCGGTAATCTGCGGGATGAACTCCTCCGGATGACGGAAGGATGCGGACAGATAAGGGTAACGCCTTTGGGAACGGCGCTTGAATTTGACCTGATCTGGGACGGAAAAAACCTTATAAAGGAAATGAGCAATGACTGAAACAGTGATAAATACACGCGGATGCAGCTTCCGCTGCAGGACATACGGTGAGGGAAAGCCTTTTGTGCTGATCCACGGAGCTGCCAGCGACATGGATATGTTTGAAGCGCTGGCAAAAATTTTATCGGAAAAATACCGCGTGATCCTTTATGACAG
>JAZUFV010000197.1:0-2134 GCA_045640845.1 Lachnospiraceae bacterium | reverse complement strand
GTTCATTACCTCACTGAGTTCAAAAGAAATGAGCATGACAGCCCTGCCTTCATCCCTGGCCTCAAGAAGCTTTTTATGGATAAATTCTATGGCTCCCACATCAAGGCCTCTTACAGGCTGGGAAGCTATGACAAGCTGAGGACCCCGGGAAACCTCCCTTGCAATTACCGCCTTCTGCTGGTTTCCGCCCGACATTCCGCCTGCAGGATTATCAGGGCCTCTGCTGGCCCTTATATCAAATTCGCGGATCATGTCTTCCGTATATTTTCTGGTCTCATCAAATTTCAGGAAGCCGTGTTTCTGGAACCTTTCTGTATAATATGACTGAAGGATCATATTTTCCTCAAGTGTTGCGTCCTCAATGAGTCCGTGTTTCAATCGGTCTTCCGGTATATGTGCCATTCCTGAAACGGTTCTTTCCCTGGCTCCCATATGGGTTATGTCTTTTCCGCAAAGGCTTATCTTTCCCGATGTCACAGGCATGAGTCCCGTAAGCGCACGCACAAATTCACTCTGCCCGTTTCCGTCTATGCCTGCAATGCAGACAATTTCCCCGCCTCTTACCTTCAGTGAAACATCGCGTACCGCGTCCCTTGGCGAACCGGCGGCCCTTACGGTAAGGTGCTCCACAGAAAGGATCTCATCTTTCGGAACACAAGGCGTTTTTTCCAGCACCAGCTGAACCTTTCTTCCCACCATGCGCTCTGACATTTCCTCTTCGGTCACATCCTTCACATCAAATGTGCCCGCATATTTGCCTTTTCTGAGCACGCTGCATCTGTCTGCAACCGCCCTTATCTCATTCAGCTTATGCGTGATGAATAGCAGGGATTTTCCGCTGTCTGCAAGCTCTTTCATGAGCTTGAGCAGTTCTTCTATCTCCTGCGGTGTGAGGACAGCTGTAGGCTCATCAAAAATAAGCACGTCATTTTCACGGTAGAGCATTTTCAGTATCTCCACCCTTTGCTGCATGCCTACTGTTATATCTGATATTTTTGCGTCGGGATCTATATCGAAGTGATACTTTTCACTCAGGGCAATGACCTTTTTTCTGGCTGCGTCCATTTTAAGGAAGCCCCTGCTTACATCTTCCGCTCCCAGGATGATATTCTGAAGCACGGTAAAGCATTCCACCTGTTTGAAATGCTGATGTACCATTCCTATGCCCCATGCGGTGGCATCGTTGGGATTCTTTATATCTGCAGGTTTTCCCTTTATTTTTATCTCTCCGGAATCCGGTTTATACAGGCCGAAAAGGATATTCATGAGTGTGCTTTTTCCTGCACCGTTTTCTCCCAGAAGGGCATGTATCTCGCCTTTTTTCAACTGAAGCGTAACATCATCATTTGCCACGTAGTTTCCGAACCTTTTTGTAATGTGGTTCATCTCCACGGCATATTCATACTCTGTGCTTATGTTTTCCGGCACCTTGATTCTCCTTTGCTGTTCAGCAAAATACAGACCTGAAAGCCTGCTCTTGATATTTTACTATAAGTAAAAATTGATGGCAAATATAATAATAAGAACAGCCCGCACCGAAGTGCGGGCTGCTGATTTTACTTATTCCCGGATCTGTCCGGTCTGCGTTTTTTATCTTCTCTTTGCTGCTTTAAGGCTGAATGCGCATCCGCCGCCCACAAGGAGGGCTGCAGCTGCCATAAGCAGGTAGAGCATCATGCTGTTTGTATCACCGGTAGGTGTCTTTGCTGCAACGGTGAAGGTTGTATTTGCACGGCCGTCTCTTGAAACGATAGAGAGTGTATGCCGGCCGACTGCAAGTGTGCTGACATAATCAGCATTCAGCGTTACAACTGTTGAGCCTTCAGCTGCCTTGTAATTTGAAGGATCAACAACCTTGCCGTCAACTTCTACCCATTCAAACTTGCTGAACGGAGCGTTGCTTCTGAACTTAGCAGCATCACCAACTGAAACAGTTGATTTCTGGCCTTCGATGATCTCATATACAGGAGGTTTTTCTTTCTCCTTCTTCTGTTCATCCTTTATAGCTTCGATTCCTGCCTGTTTTGCTTCTTCAACCTCAGCCTTTGTTCCGGCTGCTTCAACAGCCTTTTCAGCTTCTTCAAGGAGCTCTTTAACTTCAGGACTCGGCTCTTCACCGGCAAGCTCTTCAAGC
>JAZUFV010000196.1:0-3439 GCA_045640845.1 Lachnospiraceae bacterium | reverse complement strand
TCTGACTGTGTTGAAGCATGTGCCGATATATATGGTGGGGTTGTGGAATATCCGGAAATGACCAATGAATTCGGACCGGAAATAATCGAACTGCCACAGATGGATATTTCTTTGAAAAAGCCAAAAGAAATCAAGGCTTTTCTTGATGACTATGTAATAGGACAGGATAAAGCTAAAAAAGTTCTTGCGGTGCAGGTTTATAATCATTATAAAAGGGTTCTTTCCGGTAAAAAACTGGATGTGGAGCTCCAGAAAAGCAACATACTCATGCTGGGCCCTACCGGTTCGGGAAAGACGTTCCTTGCCCAGACACTTGCAAAGATAATTAATGTTCCTTTTGCCATTGCAGATGCCACCACTCTTACCGAGGCCGGATATGTCGGCGAGGATGTTGAAAATATCCTGCTCAAGCTCATCCAGGCGGCCGATTATGATATTGAGGCTGCCCAGCACGGAATTGTCTATATCGATGAGATTGATAAGATAACCAAAAAGAGTGAGAACGTTTCCATAACAAGGGATGTTTCAGGCGAGGGCGTGCAGCAGGCTCTTCTTAAGATACTTGAAGGCACAATGGCTTCGGTTCCACCTCAGGGCGGAAGAAAGCAACCTCAGCAGGAGACAATACCTATCGACACGACCAATATCCTTTTCATCTGCGGCGGAGCATTTGCGGGAATGGAAAAGATCATCGAGAGCCGTGTTGATATAAAGGGCATGGGATTCGGCGCCGATGTTTCACAGAATAACGGAGCCGATATTGACGAGATGTTTGGAAAAGTCATGCCTCAGGATCTTATCAAGTTCGGTCTTATACCTGAGTTTGTGGGACGTGTCCCTGTTGTTGTGGCGCTGCAGTCACTTAAGGAAGAGGATCTTGTCCGCATACTGAAGGAACCTAAAAATGCTCTTATCAAGCAGTACAAGGCACTTTTCGGCCTTGACGGGGTTGAACTGGAATTTGAGGACGAGGCAGTAAACCTTATTGCGAAGAAGGCTTTTGAAAGAAAGACTGGCGCGCGCGGACTCAGAAGCATAATGGAAAATGTCATGATGGATATCATGTATGAGATTCCGTCAGATGATTCAATAAAAAATTATAAAATAACTGCGGAGATGGTGAAATGAAGCTGATAATTTTAAGCGGATTCCTGGGCTCAGGAAAAACCAGTATTCTTATGCCGCTTGCCCACAAGATCGTTGAATCCTGCGAAGGCGGAGATGACACAAAACTTGTAATTATTGAAAATGAAATCGGCCAGGTGGGCGTTGACAATGTGTTCACCGAAGGCGGCGGATATACTTCAAAAGAGCTTTTCAACGGCTGCGTGTGCTGCTCTATTCTGGGCGACCTTATGGAATGCCTTGTTGATCTTGAACAGAATGAAAACCCTGAGTGGGTCATCCTTGAAACAACGGGTCTTGCCAGACCGGCTGATATCGCCAATAACCTTTGGATCTATTACGATGATGATATGAATATCACCACCTGTGTCGTTATTGACGCCAGCAGATGGATGACACTGGCAGCAGCAGAGGGCGTTAACGAGCTTGTTTTTGACCAGATCAGTGATGCAAATTATATCCTTATCAACAAAATGGATCTGGTAAGCGAGGAAGAACTTGATGCTGTCCAGGAGGATATTTCAAAGCGTACCGAAGGTTTTGTGTACAGGCTTTCAACAAAGGATGCAGAAGTTACTGATAATGTCTGCAGGGAAATGATAGATGAGATATTAAGCTGGGAGTAAGTTATGCAGGATATAAATGAGAAATTAGAAAAGCACGAGCATGATGAGCATTGCTGTGAGCATGAGCATCATGAACATCATCACGAACATGAGCATTGCTGTGAGCATGAGCATCATGAGCACCATCACGAACATGAAGAGCATTGCTGCGAGCACGAGCATCATGAACACCATCACGATCATGAGGAATGCAGCTGCGGACATGACCATCACCATGAGCACGGCGATTGTGAGTGCGGCTGCGATCACGACCACGAGCATGAGCATGAGACTCCGGAAGGATATAAAATATTTGATACCCACGTTCATGAGGGCGCAACAGTCTGCTCCTTTGAAAAGGATGTTAAGATGGATTATGCCTGCGCAGTAAAAGCGATGGAAGCTGCGTGCAATGAAGTGGAAAGCTGGCTCAAGGCAAAATGTGCCATCATAGGTCACGTTAAGGGTTATGTAAGACAGAACGGAACCACATCCACATTCTCAACAGTGGGCGGAGGCCTTAACATGAGTGAACATGAAGGCGTGGGAGCTGCAGTAGGCTTTGCGTCAATTGTCTTTGGCGTCGATGAAGAAACCCTGAAGGATAAAGTTACGGAAGTTTTTTCGGAAATCAGATAATTTATGGTCATAAAAAATGTTGAATTGGAAATAGTCTGCGGACCGACATCAACCCTGCCGAAGACGGAGTTTCCTGAGATTGCTTTTGCAGGAAGGTCAAATGTCGGAAAATCATCGCTGATAAATGTGCTGATAAACCGCAAGTCATATGCCCGCACGTCAAGCCAGCCGGGAAAGACGCAGACCATCAATTTTTATAACATCAATAAGGAAATGTATCTGGTTGACCTGCCTGGATACGGATATGCCAAGACATCAAAAGAAAACCAGGAAAAGTGGGGCAGGATGATCGAAAAGTATCTTACCACCGATAAGCAGCTGAAAGCTGTGTTCATCCTGGTGGATATCCGTCATGAGGCAAAGGCCAGTGACCGCATGATGTATGAGTGGGTGACGGCCAGCGGGTTTGAACCCATCATAATTGCCACCAAAGCTGACAAAATCAGCAAGGGTGCGGTTGCCAAACAGCTGAAAATAATCAGGGAGGGGCTGGGACTGAAAAAGACCACCGTGATGATCCCTTTTTCAGCCGAAACCAGGGAAGGCCGTGAAGCCATCTGGGAAACTGCCGAAGCATTTCTGAAATAAAATAATAACACAGCTGCCGCACTTAACCGTGCGGCAGTTTTTTGCTGTCGATTCGCAGCATGCATTTATTCCACGGTCCATTTAGGCAGAGCTTCCCTTGACGGGCGGCGAGGCGGTGCTGCTTAAACTGTATCTGGATAAATATGTCAAATTCTCTTACATGAGCGTATGCAATGTTAGAGTGGTTCTCTAACACAGATGTACTCTATGTTAGAGAATTTGGGAAATTTGTAATTATATATGGAAGAAAAATCCGAGAAACGGGGTAATTCTCTTACATGAGCATATGCAATGTTAGAGCGGTTCTCTAACACAGATGTACTCTATGTTAGGGAATTTGGGGAATTTTTAATTGTACATGGAAGAAAAATCCGAAAACGGGGTAATTCTCTTACATGAGCATGTCCAATGTTAGAGTGGTTCTCTAACACAGATGTACTCTATGTTAGAGAATTTGGGAAATTTGTAATTATATATGGAAG
>JAZUFV010000195.1:0-4191 GCA_045640845.1 Lachnospiraceae bacterium | reverse complement strand
GTGAACATCATGGAGCCCCAGGCGAAGAAGCTGTATTTTGGTTTTTCATCCTGCTCTCCAAGAACGATATTTCCGTATTTGGAAACAGAAAGAAAGATGGAAACTATAAGTACGGCTATTCCGATAATAATGTAGTATGATCCCAGAGTGTCCCCAAAGAAGAAACGGACCTGTGCGATCACACCGTTTGCCTGTTCCGGGAAAATGAACAGATAAGCCGCCAGCGCCATAATTATTATGAACGGTGCCAGAGTTATCAGCCAGTCTATCCTTTTTCGTTCTGTCATAAACACTTACCCCCTATCCGGTTCAACATGTGTTCTGAGTAACTTTTATATATTGCTTTCTGCGTCTTCAATAAACTTCTCAAGATCTTTGCAGGTTGCAGGGTCAAGCAGACACGGAGCGTTTTCAATAACCTCATTAACCTTTTCTTCAGCGCGCTCTTCTATGCTTCTCGGTTCCATTTTGATCCATGAATCAAATGAATTCCAGTCAGAAACTTTAGGCTGCCATCCGTCATGCATATATTCCAGCGTTGAATCTGCCATAAGGAATGTATCGCCGTGATCCGTTTCCATGATCGTATCGATTGAAAGCGTCTCGTCGGTAAATTCAATTCCGTCTGTTATCCGGCGTACTCTTCCCACAAGCTCATCATCAATGAGTGTTTTTTCAAATGATATGGCCATCAGATTTTCAAGGGATCCCATTGACTGGCTTGTAACGTCAACATCCATCAGGGCAGTCAGCAGCAGGCTCTGCATTGTTTCCATGCCGGCCTGATAATCCACGCACTTTGAGCTGGTAACGCCTGTCTGTGCCCTTGCCGGAAGATGGTAGAACTCTTTATACATCTGGATGGCTCCCGCAAGCATCAGTGCCGTATCAGGGCATGAGCATTCCCATGTGGCAAGCCTTAAGTTTCCGTATGTGAGCGATGCGGAAGGAAGAACCGGAACGCCGGCCCGCACGCACTGTGCAAGGCAAAGGCCTGCAAGTGTCTCAGTATTGGCAAGGACTATGGTTCCCAGAATGTGTACAGGCGAAGTGATGCCTGACATAGGAGCGGAAACAAGTGCCACCGGCTGGTTCAGTTTTGAATACTCAATTATGGATTCACATGAGAACTGACTGTAAACAAGCGGGCTTTCAGGTGTGACAATGCTCCATGTTACATAATGGTCCTTAAGGAAGCCGCTGCCGTATATGAGCTCATACATCTCCAGCTCTCTGTGCTTATCTTTTCCGCTGTTGTTATCCATCGGAGCCAGCCATGCCTTGTCCGAATATTTCATTGATGCGTAAAGGCATCTTAAATTTCTGGTTTTAAGAGGGACATCCGCCGGTGAAAGCGGCTGATATCCGGCCATATTCATGTTATCGCAGTACTGATACAGTTTCTGCAGGTTCTCAAAATCTTTGATTCCCGGTGCTACAATCCTTTCATCTCCCTTTTTCTGAAGGAATACTTCTCCTCCCGCAGGATGGATAATGAGGCCTTCTCCCACTGTAAAGGAATGCTTCGGATTTATTGCCTCTATGCGGAATGTCCCGGGTACGGTGCTGAGGCACCTTTCCACAACTTCACGGGTGAAAAACACTGTTTTTCCATCAGCCTTGCAGCCGTTCTTTACAAGAATCTGTGCTGCTTCTTCTGATTCAAACACTACGCCTTTTTTCTCAAGCAGATACAGCGATGCTTCATGGACACGCTGCATTTCTTCATCTGATAAAAATTTTGGTTTCTGATATAACTTCATCTTCAGTCTTTCCCCTCCGTATACTTTTTGTATGATGCATCTATTGCGGCAAGCTCGGCAACGGTGTCTATTTCTGCCAGCGCATCCGCAGGTATTTCCCTTATTCTCAGATCAAACCGATCCTTATATTTATCAAGCGCCAGCTCATCCCAGTAGGTATCCCAGTTTCCGCCGGTGTACTCGCTTTCAATCAGCTCCGCCAGCCTTTTTCCGTCTTCTTCTGTCCACATGGAAATGCCCCAGAGCTGGTAAGCCGCTGCCTGCCCGCTTATCTGACAGCCCTTGATCTTTCCGTCTTCAACATCAAGTATCCATTCCACTGCATTGTCTTTCCAGGAAGCCATATATCCTGAGTTCTCAACTGCGCCGCTGAAGATGGACGGGTCATTGATCACTATATCACCTTCAAGAACGAACGCCCCCGGCAGAAAGTCTTTGGCCACATACATGGATGTGATATTGTTGCCCTTCAGATAATTCTCATTGAAAAGCACGTGTATGCGCGGGTCGCTTTCAAATGCTTTTTCAAACTGTTCTTTTTTATAGCCTGTAACAATGTATATATCTTCTACCCCGTTAGCAAAGAGTGCTTCAATGCTGCGGTCGATTATCCTTTTTCCGTTTACGGATATCAATGGTTTTGGTGTTTCCAGTGTTATGGGCTGCAGACGTTTTCCTATACCTGCAGCAACAATTATTGCGCGTTTGATATTGCTCATTTCTGTATATCTCCTTCTTCCGGATCCAACATCTCAGACACGATCCGGTAATAGTCTTTGGCATAACGGTACTGGCGGAGACTGTATTCTCCGAATTCAACGCCCAGTGCCCTTTTATATTCGCACCAGTTTGACCAGAGCAGGCCGCACATCGCTATGTATGCATATATTTTGATCCTGGTGGTGCGGCTGCATTTTCCTTCAAAATAAATATCGATCAGCCTGTCGCACTGCTGCCTGTCATACAGGCTGTAAATGCAGAACATGGCTATGTCAACATGAGGATCCTGCATTCCGGCGTATTCCCAGTCGGTCAGCTGAAGGCATTCTTCCCCTTCGCCTTCCGGTGAATAAAACAGGAAATTATCCGGAACCGCATCTATGTGCGTGAGGCACCAATCCTTTTCAAGGCTTTCAATAAATGATTTCAGTGAAAGCACATTTTTCTTTGTTTCTGCATAATCTTTATATACCGAAGGTGCTCCGTTCCACAGGGTTTCGTAAAATTCTATCTGGCCGAATATATCGAACGTGTGGTGGACCTTAAGCTTCATTTCATGAAACTCACGGAGCCTTTTCATGCACCTTTCCAGATCGGATACATTTTCGGTATCACACACTCTTATTCCTTCAAGGAATTTTGTGATCTTATACCCGTTTTCCGGATTTATATATACCGGATCGTCGCAAAGGCCCAGACCTGAGATGGTGCGGAACACTTCTTCTTCATGTTTTCTGTTGATAAGCTGATCTGTCCCCTCACCGGGAATGCGCATTATGTATTTTTCTCCGGCAACAGTGAAAAGAAATGACCTGTTGGTCATGCCCTTCTTCAGCACTGTTATATCAGTCACATCTTTCTCCCTGCATCCAAACTCCTCCGCTATGGTTTTAATAACATCGGATTTCAGATGGTTTGAGCCGGAATCAAGGTCTCTTAATTGCTCATAAGTATCAATCTCCACGGCGTCGGCACTCTCCACCACTCTGGCGTGCACTATCATACGGTCTTTGTTATAAAGCGTGGTTTCCCAGAAGCTGTCATCATATTTAGCGTCATTAACATATTGTTTCAGCCTGTCCCGCACGATCCCTGCCTCCGGCTCCAGAAGATAACTGATGCCTATCATGGCATTGCCGTCTTCTTTTTCAGGAACGGTGACCAGCTCCATTTTGCGGTTGACGCGGACAGATGATTCCTGCTCAGCGGCATCGCTCACCATGTACCATGAGTAAAGTTCTGTTTTTGAGAACGGGTTTGATGCGCACCATATATCGCACGGAATGATATAAGTGCCGCTGATGCGGTCAGCAGCCAGCGCAAGGGAATGAATATTATTATAAGATGCGTAATCCGGATTATATATCAGGTTCACACCTTCATCGATAAGATATTCAAAAGAGTCCTTCATGAAACCGACAACCACGGTAATGTCAGAGATGTCCGCTTCTTTAAGCTGGGAAATAAGGCGGTCGATAAGCCTCTCCCCGTTAACCTCAAGCAGTGCCTTTGGGGTGGAAAGGTTTATAGGTACCATTCTCATGCCGAAGCCGGCTGCCAGGATGATGGCATTGCGGGGTGCCTTGGCCCTGATTTCCTCACGAGCCTTTGCCGTCGGCTTCACATCGTCATTAAGGTAGCCTCCGCTAATGAGCGAGCGCAGCGATCTGTTGACCACGCCTATTGAATGGCCGGAGTCCTCGGCAAG
>JAZUFV010000194.1:0-5608 GCA_045640845.1 Lachnospiraceae bacterium | reverse complement strand
CAACTGAATTTGAATGACATCTTTTGGTCTCATTCATAGTGCAGGGAAAATGCGATTGTCGGGTACAGACCTTCGTCATAGTGTAGAGAAATTGCGAATGGCGGGTACAGACCTTCGTCATAGTGCAGAGAAATTGCGAATGGCGGGTACAAATATATGAACTGAGTACCCGCCAAACGAAAAAAGTGTGCACCTGATAAGGCAGGAGTACCCGCCAAACGAAATAAGTATGCACTGTGATAGGATTTTTATTTTGGAGCACATTTTTTCTGTTGCTTTCGGATAAACGAAAAGCAACTAAAACAGCAAAAAAAAGGATGCATAAGCATCCTTTTTTATTGCTCATTATTTTTCAGTGCTTCGGCCAGTACATTGCGTTCCTGGATGTAATTGACCATTTCCTCCAGAAAATTGATATCTTCCTGGGAAAGATTGCTTAATGCTGAAACCCCGGTGGTGTCACGTCCGAGAAGAAAATCACACGACACATTGAATATATCAGCCAGTTTAACGAGACCGTCTATTGAAATAGGAATGTTGCCGTTTTCCCAGTTGCAAATGCATTGCTTTGAAACAGAAATTCTTTCGGCAAGTTCTTTCTGAGACCAGCCGTTGGCCTTTCTGAGTTCTTTGATTACAGGAAGTTTCATCAAATGTCCCTTCTTTTTTCTTTATGAAGGGATTATACAAAACATGACAGCGATATTCAAATAGTAATAATGAATAACAAAATTCCTGTTTTTAGTCAAATATTCATATAAGGCAGTACACTTTTCTTGAATAAAAATCCCTTTATTTGATATATATTGCGCGGTCAGCGCGTCTTTCCTTAGGCTCAGGATACTCGCAGTCTCTGTAGCCGAGTATGCAGTTTCCTACACCTACAAGGTTTTCCTTAAGTCCCCATTTTTTAAGGAGGGCTTTTCCGTCTTCGCTCTCAAATGTTTCCTTTGCACGGTGGATCCAGCATGAATCAACGCCGATGGCATGGGCTGCATTCATCAGGTTGCCCATTACCAAAGGTCCGTCATAAGGAGCTGTTGGGCTCATATCCGGGTCGTAAAGGACAACAATAACAGTAGGAGCTCCGTAGAAAGTATTTGCACGGCCGCCTGCAAAGATGCCGTTGATTCTTTCAAGCTCATCACGGGTCTCCTTATCCTGCACAGCCACAATGTATACAGGCTGGCGTCCCATTCCGCTTGGTGCGTAAAGACCGGCCTCCACAATGGTTTTGAGTTCTTCATCTGTGATCTGATCAGGCTTATAAACTCTGACAGATCTTCTTTCAATAAGATTTTTAATTGTTTCGTTCATTGTTTTTTTCCTTTCTGTTTAACTTAATTTATCCTCTGACCGGATTATAGCATACATGATATAATATAAACAAAATAATAATAGGAGAATGCCATGTTTCTGGATAAAGAAGAATACGAAGAACCAAGATGCCCGTTCTGCAGGCCGGATGAAATTTCGCCTGTTCCCGTTGGCAGAATAATTGAAAAGCTTGATGAATATCTGGGCAGGAATGATTATGGTTCAGCCGAACGTCACCTGAAGTACTGGAAGAATGAAGCTGAAAAAAACGGAGACAGAAGAGGCTGGCTGTCTGTTGTAAATGAACAGATAGGCCTTTACAGGAAGCTTGGCAAAGAGGCAGAAGCCCTGGCCGCTTCAGATGAGGCTCTGGCGCTGGCAGAAGATCTGGAGATGGACGGAACCGCAACAATGGCTACAACTCTTATAAATGCAGCCACTGCAAGTAAGGCCTTCGGCAGGGCATCCGAAGCCATCCCTATGTACGAAAAAGCAAGAAATATATATGAAGCAAGCCTGAAACCGGATGACAGCAGACTTGGGGGACTATACAACAACATGGCACTTGCCCTTATGGATACAGGGGATTATAAGGGCTCCGGTGAACTTTTTGAAAAGGCACTGAAGGTTATGGAATCCTCTCCGTCAGGGAAGGCGGAAATGGCCATAACTTATACAAATATGGCTGATCTCAGGCTGCTGGAACTCGGCAAAGAAAAAGCAGAACCTGAGATTTTAAAGCTTATGGAGGCTGCCCGAAATCTTCTTGATTCCCGGGAGCTGCCTGAGAACGGCTACACGGCATATGTTTTTGAAAAATGCGCTCCTGCATTTGAAGAATACGGATTTAAAGAGTATGCAGACGAACTTTTAAGGAGGGCAGATAATATCTATGAAAGGTCTTGAGCTGGCAAGAGAATATTACAAAGAATTCGGAAAGCCTATGCTTGAAAGTGAGTTTGCGGACATACTTCCTTTGCTTGCAATAGGTAATGTCGGCGGCGGTTCGGATCGTTTCGGTTTCGATGACGAGATATCTGAAGATCATGACTGGGAGCCGGGATTCTGCATCTTCATTCCGGGCGAGGATATTATCGACAGAAAAACGGAATTCAGGCTTGAGCGTGCATATGCAAAGCTCCCAAAGGAATTCAAAGGATATAAAAGGCAGCTGATTTCACCTGTAGGCGGAACAAGAAACGGCGTTATCAGGACTGCAGATTTTTATTCAGAGCATACGGGAACACCAGACGGAATGCTTTCTGAAACGGCATGGCTGCAGATACCTGATTATGCATTGGCAGAGGCCACAAACGGAGAGATTTATGCAGATTCGTACGGCGGGTTTTCGGAAATAAGGAAAAGGCTTCTTAAAATGCCGGAAGATGTACGCCTTAAAAGACTTGCAGGCAACCTTCTTTTAATGGCGCAGTCAGGACAGTATAACTTTATGAGATGCATAAGACACGGAGAGCCGGACGCCGCCCAGCTTGCGGCATGCGAATTTGTTAATGCAGCACTTAAGGTAATATTCATCCTGAACGGCCGCTACATGCCTTATTATAAATGGAGCTTCAGGGCGCTTGAAGATCTTCCAGGAACGGACGAGATAAGAGAAAGCCTTTCACTGCTTCTTAAAGGTGATAACTCAAACGAAGTTACGGCACAGTGTAAGTACGAGATCATAGAGGAGCTTGCCGGTTGGACCGCAGAAAAGCTTAAATCTGCCGGTCTGACAAAAGCAACCTGCCACGACCTTGAAAAGCATGCATACTCCGTAAACGATGCAATAAAAGAACCTAAAATACGCAACATGCATATTCTGGCGGCAATCTGATGGAAGAGAAGAGAGAACTGAAAAGCCATATAACTGATCTTGCCGAAAGAAGCTTTGAACATAATGTTTATACCTTCTCAGGCTTTCTTTCCATGGCTGAGCAGGCGGAAATTCTGGCTTTTGAACATGAAATACATTATGCCGGATTTTCTTTTTTCGGAGGAACTGATTCCTGCGAAAGGCAGATGATAAGGTTCGGAACTCCTGAGACTCTGGGTTATGAGGAAGACTTTCCGATAAGCTGTGTGGAAATAAAACCGCTGAATAAAAAGTTTTCTGACAACCTTACCCACAGGGATTTCCTTGGAGCATTAATGAATCTGGGAATTGAAAGAGACAGGACGGGTGATATAATTGTACGGGATAATACAGCATACGTTTTTGCCGAGACCAAAATGGCGGATTATATCTGCGAAACCCTAAGTCAGGTAAAGCATACAAGCGTTATATGCAAGGTGAGCGTAAAATGCCCGGATGAAGCGGCTCCGGTCACTGAAGAAGAGCAGTTCATAATATCGTCGGAAAGATGCGATGCTGTGCTGGCTGCTGTTTACAGGCTTTCAAGAACAAAAAGCAATGAGCTTTTCAGTGAAAAAAGTGTTTTCATCAACGGCAGGCAGTGCGAGAAAACAAGCGTAAAACTGAATGGCGGAGACATCATTTCCGTGAGAGGTTTCGGAAAGTTCATATATGGGGGAAGTTTTGGGGATACCCGAAAAGGACGAATGAAGATAACAATAAAAAAATATATATAAAAAGAGGAATAAAAATGGACAACAGTATTTACAAGGTAACAAAAGTCCGCGATGCCATCTGGCGCATTCAGGAAAGAAGCGTTTACTGTTTTGTTGTTGAAGGAAATGAATGGTCACTTCTTATAGATACCGGTTTTGGTACGGGAAATATCCGGGAAGTGGCTGAAAGCCTCACAGACAAGCCTTTACGGCTGCTGAATACCCACAGCGACGGCGACCACATCGGATGCAACGGATATTTTGAAAAAACAATGATGCATCCGGCCGAGTTTTCGCGCTATTGGGATAAGTGCAAGCTGGAATATGACATTGAAGGCTATGTCTGCGAGCCTGTTCCTGTTTGGGAGGGAGATGTGATCGACCTTGGAAACTATAAGTTTGAGGTAATCCATATCCCGGGTCACACAATGGGAAGCATAGCTCTTCTTGAAAGAGAAAAAAGGTTCATGTTTTCAGGTGATACAGTTCAGGGACACGGCCACATTCACCTTTGGGGAAACGGCAGAAATGCCTTTGCTTTTCTTGCAAGCATGAAAAAGCTTAAAGAATATGAAGGACTTGTTGATGTTATATATCCTTCACATGACATGACGGAGGTTCCGCCGGAATTCATCAGTCAGCTGGCAGAAGCAGCAGAGCAGGTTGTATACGGAAAGGCAGATGGGGTCACACCTGATCCTTCAGCTTATCCTTTCCCGATACAGGCAAAGCTTTTTGCATTCCCTGTTGATAACCTTTATTACATGCCGGGCGAGATCGTTGAAGGCATCATAAGAAAACCTGAAAAGAAAATGACCATCAGATAATCATCTGAAATGGTCATTGAAGAAGTCCTGCTGTATTTTTTCAAGTTCACTGCCGGAGGAAGCTGCGCACTTTCTCCGGTATTCTTTTAAAGCACTGTGATATTCGCGGATTGTCTGCTCATACCCCTGAATATCTTTATATTCAAGCCATTGGCTTACAGGGATTTTTTCGCCTGTGCGGTTTGGACATTCCCCCTTCTGAAGAAAGTAAACAAATGTGCCGTCTCCGCGCCAGAGGCGGGCAAGAGGGTACATACGGCAGATTCCGGCACGCCACGGATGAATGGTGCATCTTCCGTTTTCACCCAGAAATACACATTCGTCGGCATCCGGTTTCTTCCCGAATGTAGGAACAAGAGCACCTTCTATCATCTGGAGCCTCACTGAGCCGTCTTCCAGAAGTTCATCAAAGGTTTTTCCCAGGCCCCGCTTCAGGAGCTTCATATCCCATTCATCAAGCGTAATTGCAGATGAAAGCTCACGGCAGCAGCTGTGGCATCCGGAACAGTCATTACAAACAACTTCTGCCGGATCGGCAGAAGTCAGATAGGTGGTTTCATTTGCTATAAAATCATCAGGGTCAAACATATATCAGTCCTTAATAAGATCGTAATCTGTGATAACACTGTATACGGCTTTATTTCTGCCGCTTTCTTTTGCTTCATAAAGCTTCTTGTCAGCTTCGCTTCCAAGCTTGCCCACGCTGAGTCCTTTAACCAGATCAGATGTTGCACAGCCCATGCTTATGGTCTGCGCAATATTTCCTGCAGAAGTTTCCATGCCTGATCCGGCAAATCCCTTTACAATACGGTCGCAGGTTTCTGAATTTAATGTATTGTCAAAATCAACTACAAGTCGGAGGCCAAACGGTCTTAGGAAGACAATTAGAGGTC
>JAZUFV010000193.1:0-7782 GCA_045640845.1 Lachnospiraceae bacterium | reverse complement strand
ATTGCCGGAAACCAGCTTCTTTCCCTGGTAAATCAGGTGCTGGAAATGTCCAGGATTGAATCAGGAAAGGTTGTTCTTCAGGAACAGAAAATTGATATGGATCAAAGTGCGGAAGTGGTCCGCACCATATATGCCGATCAGGCAAAGTCAAAAGGACTTGATTTCACAGTTGAACTCCGGGAACTGACCCATAAGCATGCAATCGGAGACAGTGACAGGATTTCCCAGATCATGAACAATCTGATCGGAAATGCCATCAAATACACACGCGAGGGCGGTTCTGTTTTCAATTATGTTGAAGAAGAACCTTGCGGTATACCGGGTCACGCAATATACCGGATAACGGTGGAAGATACCGGAATCGGAATGAATGAGGAATTCCTTCCTCATATTTTCGAAGAATTTTCAAGGGAAGAAACATCCACCGTCAGTCATATCCAGGGTACCGGCCTTGGAATGTCCATCGTTAAAAAACTGGTCGATCTGATGAACGGCACAATAGAGGTGACTTCCAAACTCGGGGAAGGCTCCAGATTTGTTGTACGGATTCCATTGAAGATTGATACAGAATATACCGAAACGCCGGCAGTGTCTGAAGAACAGCAGGAGATATCCCTTGAAGGACTGAAAATTCTTCTGGTTGAAGATAATGAGATGAACCGCGAAATAGCGGTGGAAATCCTTACCGATGCGGGGGCTCTGGTAGACACGGCGGAAGACGGCGTTATGGCAGTGGAAAAGGTTGAAAAATCTGTTCCCGGTCAGATAGATGTGATCCTGATGGATATCCAGATGCCGCGGATGGATGGCTATGAGGCAACAAAACGTATCCGTGCTCTGGAAAACAAAGAAACTGAAAGTATCAAAATAATAGCTATGACGGCAAATGCCTTTGCCGAAGATAAGAAAAATGCATTGGATGCCGGAATGGATGACCATCTGGCAAAGCCTGTTGATATACCGAAACTTTTAAGCACATTATCAAAACTGAAAAAACAGTAGAGCCCAAAGTGAATAAAGCAAATAATACTATGAAAATATTGAGCCGAAAAATAACAAGTACAGTCCTGATAATAATTGCCGTTACAGGTATTTTACTTATGACTTCCTGTCAGAAAAACGATCCGGTCATTTCCGTCCTTCCGGAAAATACCTACGACAAGACGCTTGTCGTAGCGACGGATGACGATTACTGGCCATACGTTTATTATGATGAAAACGGCAATCTGACAGGTCATGACATTGAGCTTATCAACATTATCGCCAATGAGCTGAACATGAACCTTGTGGTCAACCCCATGACATGGGAAGAATCACTGGATGCCGTAAGAGCCGGTGATGCGGATGCTGTTCTTACATGTGAGTACACCGGCAAAGAAGTAGATGACGGAATTATGACCACATCACCCGTCAAGTCAGACGACTTTGTTGTATTTTCAAGGAATAACATTACTTCGCTGGATGAGCTTTACCATCTGCGTATCGGAGTAATGGAGGGCGGAAATGTTCTGCGGTCGATCACGGGACATGGGCTTGAGAGTGCATGCATATATTATGAAAGCAACAGGGCTGCATTTGATGCACTTGCTGCCGGAAAATGTGACTGCGTGATCGTACGTTATATTATAGGCCTTGGAATTCTTGAAGAAATGGGCCGGAGTTCCAATGGAATCGACGGGCATATCAGTCTTTCCGGAAGCCTTTCCTGCATCGGTGTTTCCGAAAACAATGTACCGCTTGCCGGTGAAGTAAGCAGCATTGTTGAAAAGTTAAGAACTGACAAAACACTTGAAAGCCTGAATAAAAAATGGATTCAGGCACATTATCCGGAATATACATTCCGTGGATTTATTGAAAGAAATCTGCCGATCATTTTTGGCGCGGCAGCTTTTTTGATCCTTGCAGTTGTTCTTATTTTCCTTAACCAGAGACGGTTTTATAAAAAAGTTATTGACGTTGAAAAGGCATACAGCGGCGAGCTTGAGGAGGCCAGAAAAAAAGCAGAGGCCGCAAATCAGGCGAAATCATCGTTCCTGTTTAACATGTCCCATGATATCCGCACACCTATGAACGCCATCATAGGTTTTACGGAACTGGCACAGAAACATAAGGATGATCCGGAAAAGGTTGATGACTGTCTTGATAAAGTAAGCTCTTCAAGCAAACATCTGCTGAGTCTTATCAACGATGTGCTTGATATGGCAAGAATTGAATCGGGCAAACTGGAATTTGAGGAAAAGATAATAAACATCCGTGAGGCCAGTAAGCCGGCCATGGCCATTGCATATGAAAATGCTGCGACAAGAGGCCTTACCCTTACGCTGCATTCCGGTCCGGTGGGAGATGAGTATATTTACGGAGATCCGCTGAAAATCAGCCAGATAGCGCTGAATATCATGTCAAATGCAATCAAATACACCAATCCGGGCGGAAAGATCGATGTAAGAGTAGACGGTGTTCCGTGTGACGATCCCGAAAGGCTTATGTGTGACCTGATCGTTGAAGACACCGGCATAGGAATATCAGAAGAATTTCTTGCAAGGATATTTGAGCCTTTTGAAAGATCGGCAAACACCACCCAGACGGGTATTCAGGGAACCGGCCTCGGAATGGCAATAACAAAAGAGCTTGTTGAAAAGATGGGCGGTCAGATATGGGTTGAAAGCAAGCTGGGAGAAGGAACCAGGGTTACTGTACGGTTTAATTTCAGACGGGCAGCCGGGGAATGTGAGGAGACTTCATGTCTTTCCGGTGAAGGAGAAGCTGATGAGGTGATCCTTCACGGAAAGCGGATCCTGCTTGTTGAAGATAACGAACTCAATCGTGAAATTGCAGAAGAGATTCTTTCTGATGCAGGTATGATAGTTGATTCTGCGGAGGATGGCGATGTTGCTGTGGAAATTATGAAAAATGCCCGGGAAGGTCAGTATGATCTTATTCTCATGGATATTCAGATGCCGAGGATGAACGGATATGATGCAACCAGGGCAATAAGAAATCTTCCAAATGAAAAAATTTCGTCAATACCGATCATTACCATGACTGCAAATGCTTTTGAAGAAGATAAACAGAATGCAATAAATGCCGGTATGAACGGTCATACGGCAAAACCGATCGACGTTAAAAAATTGCTTAAAATGTTGACAGATATTTTGAAATAAAGCTTATCCGGGAGGATTGTCAGAAGAGTGAATCCAAATAAAGAAAAGAGCAGAAACAATACCATAATGCGTTCGCTGGTACTTGCGCTGATCATAACATCTGTATGTATGTTTATTATGGCAGAGGCATCCTACCTGATATCATCCCGCAAGGTAAAACAGATTGCCACAGATTATTACCGCCTTGTAACCGAGGAAAACAGCGTTCGTGTTTCCAGCTGGTATACCGAGCAGGTGGCAAACTTAAACAGCCATGTTTTTGCCCTTGAACAGAAAGGTGTTGAAGACAGAAAGGCTGTTAAACAGTACCTTGTAAATCTTCTGGAAGAATCCGAACATGAATATGTATACGATATATATTTTATGTATCCGGATAATGTGATGCTTTGCGGCACAGATTTTGATAATACTGTTGAACATCCTGAAATTAATTATAACCTCAGACCGTGGTATGTTAATGCTGCAGCAGCTGACCATGCAGTAGTTTCCACTGCATATCTTGATACGGATACACAAAAAATCGTAGTTACCATTTCAGAACGCGTCATGATAGACGGAGAAATAGCAGGAACCCTTTGCATGGATATGTTCATTTCATCACTCGGTGACCTGATCAACGGTGAAATGATGCCTGAAAACTGCTACGGATCACTTATAGATTCTGAATTCAGGACGGTTTTTCATCCGGCGGAAAACTTTGCTTATGAAGATGAGCCTCCTGTAATGGATACCTGCGGCGTGGAGAATTATGATAAGCTGCATGATGCCCTGAAGAATAAAGAATCCGGTTTATCACTTAAAGATTATGACGGAACGGAAAGAACTTTTTATTTTCAGGAACTGAGCGATACCGGCTGGTATGTTGTTTCAGCGATTGATAATAATCTGGTAAACCGTGAAACAGGTTCTCTCAGGGTGACCTTATTTATTGTTGCAGGCGTTATCTTTTTGATTTCCCTGATTGCGGAAGTGATCATAAGGAAGAGGAGCCTTAACAAGACAATAGAAACGGAAAGAACTCTTGAACGTCTGAAGGTTGAAGAGGAACAGCGGACAAGACTTGAAGAAGCCAAGGAAAAAGCAGAGGCAGCAAACCGCTCAAAGACGGCTTTCCTTTTCAATATGTCCCACGATATAAGGACACCTATGAATGCCATCGTTGGTTTTACGAATATGGCTGTCAAAAATATCGATGATAAGGAAAAGGTGCTTGACAGCCTCACAAAAACCCAGAAATCCAGTGAACTTCTTCTTTCACTTATCAACGATATCCTCGAAATGAGCAGAATAGAAAGCGGCAAGAAAGAGCTCACACTTGAAAACGGCAACATAGAGGAATCATTCTATCATATAGATTCCGTAATGATGGAACTGGCAAAGGCTAAGGATATAGATCTGAAATTTGAAGTAAAAGATATACGTGATCCTTACGTACTGGTGGATAGAACAAGGTTCAACCGCGTATTCCTTAACCTCGGCACAAATGCCATAAAATATACACCGGCCGGCGGATGTGTCAGACTGACGGTTACCCAGCTTGAACGGGAAGATGGCGATATAAGATATTATCAGTACATAGTTTCCGATAACGGCATGGGTATGAGCGAAGAATTCCAGAAGCATATGTTTGAGGAATTTTCACGTGAGGTAAATGCCACCACCAGCGGCATTCAGGGAACCGGTCTGGGACTTTCCGTTACCAAGGCGTTTATTGACATAATGGGCGGAACCATTGAATGTGAGAGCAGACTGAATGAGGGCACCACATTCACAGTCACGCTGCCGATGAGTATCCATGAAACTGACGGAACTGAAGAAGCAAAATCTTCAGATAACGGCAATATTGCATATCTGCTGAAAGGGAAAAGGGTTCTTCTTGTTGATGATAATGAGCTGAACAGGGAAATAGCTGCGGATATTCTTGAAAATGATGCAGGCCTGGCCGTGGAAACTGCTGAAGACGGTACATTTGCCGTTGATATGCTGCGGAAAATGGGACCGGATTTTGTTGATTTCATTCTTATGGATATCCAGATGCCTTATATGAACGGTTATGATGCAACGAGAGAAATCCGTAAGATGTACCCGGATAAACATATACCGATCATAGCTCTTTCTGCCAATGCCTTTGCTGAAGATAAGCAGAAATCACTTGAAGCCGGTATGGACGACCATATCGAAAAACCGATTGATGTCGACCATCTGCTTACGGCAATGAGCCGTTTTGTGTGAGATGACTGATCCGGATAGTCAGTACTGATGATAATGCAATGAATGAAGATAAAGAATTTCTGGGAACCAAACCCATAAAGAGCCTGCTGGTCCGGCTTGCCATTCCGACAGTCGCAGCACAGCTCATCAATATGCTGTATAACATTGTCGACCGCATATACATTGGTCATATGCCGGGAGACGGTGCTCTGGCACTTACCGGTGTGGGCGTCTGCCTGCCGATAATCCTTGTGGTTTCAGCTTTTGCGTCACTTGTCAGCTCGGGCGGTGCACCGCGGGCATCAATTTCGATGGGTGAAAAAGATTACCACACCGCGGAAAAGATCCTGGGTAATTGTTTTTCTGTGCTTTTTTTAATTTCTGTTGTGCTCACAGCCGTGCTTCTTATTTTCGGCCGGAGCATTCTGCTGGCATTCGGTGCCAGTGAAAACACCATTGAATATGCTTCATCGTATATGAATGTCTACGCAGCCGGAACGATATTTGTCCAGATGACCCTGGGCATGAACATGTTTATAACCGGCCAGGGTTTTGCCAGGATGGGGATGATCACCGTCTTTATCGGCGCTGTATTAAACATTGCTCTTGACCCGCTTTTTATTTTTGCCTTCGGTATGGGAGTTAAAGGCGCGGCTCTTGCAACGGTAATATCCCAGGCTGTTTCATGCTTCTGGTGTCTGGCTTTTCTCCGGGGTAAAAAAACGCAGCTAAGGATCAGAAAAGAAAATCTCCGTCCCCAAAAAAACATTATATTGCCCTGCATTGCACTGGGACTTGCTGCTTTCATCATGCAGGCAAGTGAAAGCATTCTTAATGTATGCTTTAATTCATCACTTTTAAGATACGGCGGTGATGTCGCCGTGGGAGCCATGACAATCTGTTCCAGCCTGATGTCATTTGTAATGCTTCCGATGCAGGGGATAGGCATGGGCGCTCAGCCTATAATCAGCTATAATTTCGGCGCAAAAAGTTCTGCCAGGGTTAAAGAAACTTTCTTCCTGCTTCTCAAGGTGTGTCTTATTTATTCAACCGTAATATATCTGTTTCTTATGATCTTTCCGGGTGTATGTGCCGGAATATTTACAGATGATCCGGCGCTGCTTGCTTATACGCAGACAGCAATAAGGATATACTGCGCCGTCCTTCTGATCTTCGGAATACAGACCTCATGTCAGTTTGCCTTTGTTGCCACGGGAAACGCAGTCTGTTCGATAATTGTTGCCGTGGTGAGGAAGTTTGTCCTTCTCATACCGATGATCTATATAATCCCGCTTATTGCCGCTGATAAAGCCCGGGGCGTTTTTATGGCTGAACCGATAGCTGATTTCTGCGCGATCACGTTTACAGCCATATTGTTCTCGGTGCAGTTCAGAAAGGCATTGAAAAATTTAATCACTTCATCACTTTAATTTGATAAATTATCTGCTTGACTTTTTCATTTTTTAGGAATAAAATCCTTCAAAAGCATTTGGAGATGTAAAATGGTTTGCAGAGCTAACACACTTTATTATTACGCTTACGGACATACCGGGTACATTCTCGGTTGATTTGTGACGCGTAAGTTCAGTGCTTAAAATGCGGATCAGGTCACCTGGTCCGTTTTCATGTTTTAGGAGGAAATTATGAATACGACAATGATTATTACACTGATTATGGTAGTGGCCTTCTTTGCGGTCATGCTGTTCATCGGCATAAGATCCAATAAAAGCGCCAAAGATGTTACCGGATTTGTTCTGGGCTCAAGAAATGTCGGGCCGTGGCTCAGCGCTTTCGCTTACGGAACTTCATATTTTTCAGCCGTAATTTTCGTTGGCTATGCAGGCCAGTTCGGCTGGAATTTCGGTCTTGCCTCAACATGGATCGGCCTTGGCAACGCATTTATAGGTTCACTTCTTGCATGGCTTATCCTCGGAAGAAGGACCAGGATAATGACAAATCATCTCGGAAGCAAGACAATGCCTGATTTCTTCGGCGCACGTTTCGGTTCCAAAGCGCTTAAGATTGCAGCATCGGTTATTACTTTTGTTTTTCTTATTCCGTACACCGCATCACTTTACAACGGTCTTTCAAGGCTGTTTGGCATGGTATTCCCGGGAATAGACTACGCCGTATGTGTAATAATCATGGCAGCTCTTACCGGTACCTATGTTGTTATCGGCGGATACATGGCAACAGCACTTAATGATTTCATTCAGGGTCTTCTCATGCTGGGAGGCATAGTTGCTGTTGTTGTGGCAGTACTTAACAATAACGGCGGCTTCAATGCAGCCATAGAAAAACTTGCTACCGGACCTAACGGCGGATGGGAATACACATCTTTCTTTGGGGCAAATCCTGAATTCCTGTTCTTTGTTATAATCCTTACATCCCTCGGAACATGGGGACTTCC
>JAZUFV010000192.1:0-7333 GCA_045640845.1 Lachnospiraceae bacterium | reverse complement strand
TGTCGGGTACAAATCTATCCGGATATGTCATCCAAATTCAGTTGTGGGGTACTATCTGTACCCGGCAACTGGATTTGCTTTACACATTTGGAACTTAACGTACCCGACAACTGCAGTTGAATTACACTTTTAAGAGCATTTGCCACGGAGAACATTCTGCGGCCGGTAAATGCTAACTGTATTGCCGCCTGACCGTTCCTTGTGATATGCGCCTGCTTGAATAAATTTTCCGACTATGCAGCGAGCGTTCCTCTCAAATTTAGAAATCTACACTGGAAAGAACGGGAAGAACGGAGGCGAAGCGGAATCGGAGGCAAAATTTATTCCAAGCACGCGCATATAAGGGAAGGGCGGCAACAAAAAATAGCACACGGCCGAAAAAAGGCGAATGCTGTAAAAAATGTAAACCAAATTCAGTTGGCGGGTACAATCGGTTGCAAAAGTGTAAACCAAATTCAGTTGACGGGTACAGTTAGCCTTGTAAATGTCATTCAAACACACTTGTCGGGTATCAAATGTACCCGCCAACTGTATTTGAATGACATATATACTGAAATCAGTACCCGTCAACTGCATTTGAATGACATCTTCACGGAAATCAGTACCCGTCAACTGAATTTCACTGACATAATGAACATAAGGTGGTGTAGTTGTCAGCAGGCAAAGAGCTTATGATGCAGAAATAGTTTTACTGCGGTATAATATTTTTAAAAGAAAGGAGCCGCATGGAACAGACAATAAAGGTATCGTCCATAACCTATGTGAAAAACTGCATAAAGTATATTGAGCGGTGCATACGAAGTGTTATGGATCAGACCATGCATGAGATCGAGATCATCGTGGTCGATGGCGGAAGCACTGACGGGACCCTTGATGTTCTGGAACGGCTCAGAAAAGAAGACGAACGTATCATCATCCTTCATACAGCCGGAAGTGTGGGGCTTCAGTTTAATACGGCGCTTAAGACAGCCCGGGGTGAATACGTCAGCGTGTGTGAAGGCGACGACTATATTCTCCCGGATAAATATGAATATCTGTATAAAATAGCATCAGAGCAGAAGCTGGATGTGATACGTGCAAATTTCTTTCTCACGTTTTCAGGCCGGGATGAGGAATTCCGGTATGAAATGCCGGTCATAGGAAATCACAGTTTTTATGAACGGCTGCTGACAAAGGAAGAGAACCCTGATCTGTTTTTAAGAACGGGAGTCAACGGGTTCTGGAGCGGCTTGTATCTGCGCAGTTTTCTGCTGGACAATGGCATTTATATGAACGAGACGCCCGGTGCGGCTTACCAGGATATGACATTTTCGTTTCTGGCTCAGCATTATGCCCGCAGATATTGGTTTTCTTCCAAGGTGCTTCATTGCTATAGAGTTGATAATGAGGAAGCTTCATCTGTGGCAGCAAACAGCCGGGAAATGGCCCTGCGTGAGCAGACGCTTCTGGAACAGCGCCTTAGTGAGCACGGCATATTGGAAGAACGAGGCAAAATGCTGGAACTGTGGAAAAAGGACATCAATGTTTCCGCGGAGCAGGTTGCAGCAGTTACAGATAAACTGATAAAATATTTTAAAGAACAATACAATGACGGGCAGGTTGCTGCTGTGGCAGGGATAGATGCATGTGCCCATGTCCTTTCGGATTATATCGGGCTTCGTGGAGGAAAGGTGATATTTTCCGATACAAGGTCATCAATGCATTACTTTGGATATAATGGGGAAAAGGTGTATTCTCCGGAACAGACAGCAGCCATGGCTCCGGATATTGTGATCCTGACGCCTACAGGCTGTCTGGACGGGACAAAAGACAGGATGGTTCTTGCAGGGCTTAAGCCCGATAAGATCATGCCTTTAGGAAACTGCATTCATTTTATCCGTCATCTGTTTGTAAAGGAATTTGGCGGAAACAGCGTTGTGAACCGGAATATGAAAGGAGAAAAAATGTCAAAAGAAGAACTTAATGAACTGAAGAAAAAAGTTGCTGAAGTGCAGAGAGAACTGAGCAAGCTTTCTGATGAAGAACTTGACCAGGTATTTGGCGGACTGAATGAAATAACTAACACAGCTATGAATTCCGGGAATATTATTCGGGAAAACAACTATGTTCCTGCAAGCGAAACTGCTGTTCCCGTCTTCTTTTCGGCGGGCACAATTAACTCTCCGTTCTTGGGATGATGAAACTCTCCGTTTGTCTAATAGTCAAAAATGAAGAGCGCGTGCTTGGCAGATGTCTGGACTGTGCCATACTGCTGGCAGATGAATTGATCGTGGTAGATACCGGTTCAACAGACCGCTCTGCAGAGATAGCGAAGAAGTATACACCTCATGTATATCTTCATCCGTGGCAGGGCAGTTTTGCCGAGGCCAGGAACTATGCATATTCGCTGGCATCATGCGATTATATGATGTGGCTTGACGCTGATGATGTGATAGATGAAGAAAATCTGAAGCGTTTCTTAAAACTGAAAGAAGATACAAAGGAAGAGACGGATGTGATTTTTACCCTTTACCGGAATTATACGGAAGACGGGATAGGAGATTATATTCTGCGTGACAGGATCATCAGGAGAGCCCTTGATCCCAAATGCGTAGGCGATGCGCACGAAGCCATTCCTATTGAACCTTCATGGAAACGCCTGTATGCCACGGATATTACGATCATTCACAAAAAAGAGTATGTAAACGATCCGCACCGCAATATGGGGATATTCAACAGGAATATCAGCGATCGGAAAAAGCTGAATGCTTTTGAAAAATCCAATTTCTGCAAGGAACTTGTGATCGCCGGTCAACACGAAAGGGCCTATGAGGTTTTCAAAGAAATCAAGCCGGAGGCATCGGATGTCCTGTATTATTATGCTCTGTTTTTCCTTGCACCGGGGCTGATAAAACTGGAAAGGTACGAAGACTGCATCAGGGAAATTGACGATCTGGACGGAAAAATGCCCACAACGGCTTATATGGTTTATATGCAGGGGCGCTGCCATGAATATCTGGGAAGGAAAAAGGAAGCAGCTGCCTGTTACATGCGGGCAATGACAATACCGGAAGATCCTTCAACGCTGTATATACAGAGCACAGGCTATACAGATTATTTTCCGAAGCTGCGCCTTGCCATGATGGCTGCCGTTGACGGAAATTTTCCAAAGGCATTTGAGTATGTAAAAGAAGCGTCAGAACAATATCCGCTTCATGATGAGTGGAGAAATGTCCGGATCAGCATCATGCTGCTGCGCGGCATGAAAGAGAAGAAAACTATTTTAAAATGATTGCGGTAAGCATCCGCTGCAGCGGATCATGGTCACGCCGGTATGAGCAGAACCGGTCATCGTGCAGGGTGCAGAGCCCGCTGTGACATATATTTTCCGGCATGAGGCCGGCTTCTGTCAGAGAAATTTTAATGGCGAGCGGAAGATCAAGAAGAAACTTTCCGCCGCCTTTTTCCTTAAAAAATGCCGCCATCTGTTCACTGCTGTAGTTTTCAGCAAACGGCGGAAGAAGATCTTCACTTACTTCATAGCAATCCGCGCAGATACATGGACCGGTGTAAGCTAAAATATCCTGCGGATGGCTTCCGAAGGCTTCAGACATCATTTTCACAGCATTTACACTGATTTTTCCTGCTGTTCCTCTCCAGCCGGAGTGGACCATTCCTATTGCTTTCTTTACCGGGTCAAGAAGATAAACCGGAACGCAGTCAGCCTCAACGGTTGCAAGAAGAAGCCCCGGTTCATTTGTTATCATACCGTCATAATCGGAATCGGAAAGAGGACGGGTAACGCCCTCGCCGGCATTTTCTTTTGTGATCAGCTTCACCCTGGAGGTGTGAGTCTGGTCTGAACGGACGATTTTTTTCGGTGAAATGCCAAGCTGTATGGAAAGATTCTGATAGTTTTCCATGGTTTTTATGGCCAGGTCACCCTGATTTTTCCATACAGAGGCTGTTTTATATGTGAAAAAAGCCGTTACAAGACCGGTTTCTTCAAGAAAAGAGCATTTTTCAATATCAATCATCTGGCTCATAGGTTTCTCCGAAAGATTTTCTTAATACATTTCCAAGTAATATTTTATTCTGCCGGGAACATTAAAACAAGCATTTTATGGCCGAAAAGGCTGTTTTGATGCCAAATTTATACACCTTTAGAAGTATAACATACATATCATACTTCCAAAGAAGTATAAAATATACATTTCTGCTGATTGAAAATGAAAATCGGGAAGGATATAATCATCTTGATAAAAGAAGAAAGGAAACTGCCATGATGACAGAACACGAAATCAAGGAACTGGCCGATGAACTTGACCTGAGACTCGGAAAAATCAAGGACATGAAAGAACTTCTTTCTTATCTTTGCAGGGAATATGCAAAGGCTGAATATAACTACAACCAAAAGGTTTTTGCAAACGTCCCGGCAGAAAAGCGGGAAAGAGAAAAAGTTGAGGTTGAACTGATCAGGGAAAGAATCACAAACATCACCATGTATAACAACGGGTGGTGCTATGCTCATGAAGGCGGCGGCTGGTACGAGCTTGATTACGAGCAGGGCGATTCATCATTGTGGTACTAGGTAACTGAATGAGCGGATTTTATTGCGGCACAGGCTGTGAACTCATCACACCTGACGAAAATTTGTTGAAAAATCTGTATGCTCTCATGAAAGGACATTTTGGCGGCATCATTGATGACCTTCATGTGAGAGTTATACTTATCGGAAATGAAACCGATAAAATGATGTTTATCGGCTGGGAACTGGATAAAGCCCCGAACCCGGCTGAGTGGATGAAGGAAATCTCAGAATACGCGGGAATTCCGGAAGATAATATCCTGTATTTCGGAACCCATACTCACACTGCGCCTATGCACAGCGCACGTCCGGGCGACGGACCTAACGCAAAGGCCATGCAGAAACCGGAAGTTCTTGCTGCAACCAACGCATATGAAGATTTCATCAAAGCTCAGCTTTTCAAGGCCATAGATGCAGCTGTTTCAGGTACAAAGCCTGTAAAACTGGGCTTCGGATACGGTGAAAGCTTTATCGGCGAAAACCGTGTTCAGGAATATCTTGAAGAAGATCCTGAAAATCCGGGGCAGACAAAAAGCGTTTTCAGCATCGGAAGCAACCCTGAAGGAATCGCGGATCCTTCATTGTTTGTGCTTGAAGCTGATGACCTTGAGGGGAAGCCGGTGGCTTTTTTCATCAATCATGCTGTCCACAACTGCATAATGATAAACAACAACTATGACGGAAAAGGCGGAGTTGGAATAAGTGCCGATCTTGCCGGCCAGATAAGCAGCCTTCTTGAGGAAAGATATCCCGGCGCAGCTGTGATCTGGAGCAGCGGCGCAGCCGGTGATATAAATCCGGTAATGATGAACCAGTTTAATGCCCCGGATCCTGTGACAGGGCTTCCGGCGGAAAGAAAAGACTTTTCATCATCAGAACCGGCCGAGCTTATGCTGTATATGATGTCACGCCGTCAATATGCAGATGTACTTAAGGCCATCAGGACGATTACATGTGATATTTCAGACGGTGAAATAAAAGGTGCAAGCGCAGTTGCATCAGCACCTTTTGAGGATGGACGCGAAAAACGTGTTAAACTTAAGGGTGTGCGCATAGGAAACGTGGCATTCTGCGGAGCAAGCGGTGAGCTTTTCGGTTCACTGGGAAGAAAAATCCAGGGCGCGTCAGAGTTTGACGCAGCTGTTGTGATCAACCATGAATGCAGCCTTGACGTGGAAGCCGGATATGTTTTTGATGATGAGACCATCGAAAAGCTGAACAGCTGTGAGCCGGGCAAGGGCGGACTTCCGGGCTCGCGCGGCGGAATGTGGAAGACGGGATATATGCCGGAATCCATTAGAAATACCGCGAAAGATATTTTTGAAAGAATAAGCTGAAACCAGGGGACTGCCGCACTATGCGCCGGTCCCTTTTTCCACCGATTTTTGAAAAGAGATCTGATATCGGTGGAAACGGGCGAACACAGCTCGGCCTACGGGGCATTATATAAGCTGAATGATTGGAAAGTGCTGAGGAATCTCCGGTAAACGGATACGGCATGGGAAACAGGTAAGGGAAAACAAAACTATGATCAAAAAAAAGCTTATATCATTTCTGATTGCGCTGCTTGTGCTGCTCACACTTCTGCCGGTAATCGTGCGGGCGGAGGAAAAGACCGAGAACGGTTTATTTATCAGGCAGATAACAGACAAAGAAGAGTATTCGGCAGGAGATAGCATAGAGACCACGCTGACAGTCACAAATACGAATGAACATGGTTCGGATGTTTTGGACGTGCAGCTGGTAAATCTGACTCCGGAAGGATATGAGCTTCAGAAGGATTCCCCGGCCCAAAAAGATATCATGACGCTGAAAGCCGGCGAAAGTGTTTCCCTTACCACAGTATTTGTGAAAACGGAACCTGAAGAGACGGAAGAATCTACGGAAACCGAAGAAACGGATGAATCCGAGGAAACTGAAGAAACGGATGAATCCGATGAAACTGAAGAGACAGATGAACCTGATGAAACCGAGGCGACAGATGCCACGGAGGAAACCGGAGCGACAGATGATCCTGAAGAAACCGGAGCAACGGATGAGCCTACGTCAACCGGAGAAAAAGATGATCCGGCACCAACCGGCGACAGCGGATTCACAGGGCTTATAATTGCCGGAATCATGGTTGTTTTCTGCCTGGCGCTGATTGTTGGAATACTGATCGGAAGGAAAAAGGGAAAGATCAACGGCATCTTTCTTTCATGCCTGCTGGCAGTCGGCATTACAGCGACGCTTATTGGCGGAGCTGTTATGACAAAAGCTGAAACAATGGGGCAGGTTACTCTTACCACGGTCGTATCGGCAGAAGGGGAGGACCTTCCGGTAAAGAGCACCGTCAGCTATGGAGCAAGGACTGCTGAAAAATATCAGGTGACCTTTGACGGAAATTTTGAAGGCTCGGAATATTCAGAAGAAATCACGGAGACCTGCGGCGATGCATATGTGCTGCCGGAGACAGCTCCGGAAAGAGACGGATATACATTTGCAGGATGGTTTACGGAAGCTGAAGGCGGTACGCAGATTACATCCGAAACCAAGGTGGAACTGGCGGCTTCGCAGACCCTGTATGCACATTGGACGAAAGATCCGGTCAAAACAGATAAACCTTCTGCTATAGAAGATCTGGTATATAACGGTGAGGAGCAAAGTGGCGTTGCCGAAGGAACCGGATATACGCTGACCGGCAATAAGGCAACGGCCGCAGGTGATTACACTGCCACGGCAACATTGAGCAGCGGCTACTGCTGGCAGGACGGAAGCACAGACCCT
>JAZUFV010000191.1:0-4520 GCA_045640845.1 Lachnospiraceae bacterium | reverse complement strand
CTTATGAACTGATCGACGGAGAGCTGAGCGAGATAATCGAGACTGTTGACTGTATGTATATCATCCAGTGCGTTGAGGATTATATGATCACTGAGTCGGTAGCTAATAAGAACAGGATAGTGACACAGGCGCGCCAGGCTGAATTTGATAAATGCTATGAAGAATATGCTTCAAGAACGATACTCAGGTTCAATGATGAAGCATGGAACAAAATAACCGTTTCAACTCTGTAAGGGTGAGAGGAATCAAATGAAAAAGATTGATATTGTAGTTCCGTGTTATAACGAAGAAGAGAGCATACCGCTGTTCTGCGATGCTGTTTTTAAGATAGCCGGGCAGCTGAATAATTACAGATTCGAATACATTTTTGTAAACGACGGCAGCTCAGACGGTACACTGGATGTGCTGAAAAAGTTTGCGACAGAAAATGATGCCGTAAAATACATTTCATTTTCAAGAAACTTCGGAAAAGAATCTGCCATCTACGCAGGCCTCAAAAATTCCGACGGAGATATGGTCATCCTTCTTGATGCAGATCTTCAGCATCCGCCTGCACTCATCCCGGATATGGTAAAGGCTATTGACGAAGAGGGCTACGGCGCTGCCGGAGCTAAAAGAAAAACAGGATTTTTCTCAAGAGGATATACAGCTATCAACAATAAAATTTCAAAAACACAGCTGCAGAAAGGCGCAACAGATTTCATGTGCATGAGCAGGCCTTTTGTTGATGCAGTTATGAAGCTTTCAGAGACCAGACGTTTCACGAAGGGCCTTTTTGCATGGGTCGGCTTTAATGTTAAGTGGTTTGATTATGTCCAGGAAGAGAGAGTTGCCGGAAAGACAACATGGACATTCAAGAAACTTTTCAACTATGCAACAGACGGCCTTACCGCATTCAGCGTTCTGCCTCTGCGTATAGTCACCGTTGTGGGGGCTGTGGTTTTTGCGCTGGCCATCATTTATATTATCATCACCCTTATTCAGACACTTATCTGCGGCATTGATGTGCCGGGATATGTTACAACTCTTGTGGTACTTCTGTTCATGGGCGGAGTGATCATGCTGGCACTCGGCGTTCTGGGCGAATATGTGAGCAGCATATACATGGAAACAAAGAACCGCCCTATTTATATAATGGAGCAGACAAATATTTCCCGGGAAAAGGAAGCTGATGGAGAAGATAAATAAAAAAGAATCACTGTTTAAAAAATATCTCCCGGTTATAGCGGCTTTTGTCATACCGGTGGTTGTGCTTGGAGTAATGTTTGTTTTCAGGGAAATCTATCCCTTCGGAAACAATATGTACATGCGCAGCGATTCATATCACCAGTATCTTACATTTCTAAAGGAATTTCAGAGCATACTGAAAAACGGAGACAGTCTTATGTTCACATGGAACATAGGGCTGGGAAGTGATTTCCCTTCAACATATGCATATTATCTGGCAACTCCGATCTATTGGATCGTGGGAATACTGCCGGATACAATTCTGCCTGAGATAATCCAGAGTCTTATAATCCTCAAGGCGGGCCTTATGTCAGCGTTCTTTGCATACTATATGCAGAGCCGCTCGGGCAAAAGGTCAATGGTAACGGCGCTTCTGGGCATTTTTTATGCCATGTCCTCGTATATGTGTGCCTACAGCTGGAACAACATGTGGCTTGACTGCCTTGTGCTCCTGCCGCTCATCCTTCTTGGTCTGGAAAGGCTTGTAAAACGAAAAAGAATCATTCTGTATACAGTGACTCTGGCTATATCGATCCTCTCAAACTATTACATTTCAATAATGATAGCGATATACCTGATCTTTTATTTCCTGTATCTGGTATTCTGCGAGCCGGGAAAGAGGGGATTCGGCCATAAGGTAAGAAGCCTCGGGCGTTTTGCATACAGCTCAGTCCTTGCAGGGCTCATGGCATGCATCACTGTTGTACCTGCACTTGTAAACCTGTTCAATACAGCATCCGCAGGCGGTTCATTCCCGAAGACTTTAAAAGCATATTTCAACTTCCTTGAAATGGTATCCCATTCTGTAATGAATATGGAAGTTACCATGCTCAAGGGATATATTCCGAATATTTACTGCACCATAGCAGTGTTTATGCTGATACCGCTTTATTTCCTCGGCCGAAAGATAACCACGAAGGAAAAGATCGGCAAGGCTCTGCTTATGGGCATTATGCTTGCAACTTTCTCACTGAACATCCCTACATACATCTGGCACGGTTTCCATTATCCGAACAGCCTTTCAAGCAGGGAGTCATTCATATACATTTTCCTGCTGCTTACAATGTGCGGGGAAGCACTGCTTGAAATTGAAGAGTATGACTGGAAGGAGATTGCGGGCTGCTTCATTGCCGGGGCAGCGGCACTTTTCGGTCTTCAGGTGCTTTATGATTCTGAAACATATACCATCCTTTTCATACTGTTAAGCGTTCTTTTCCTGGCACTTTGGTTTGTATGGACAATGTTTGCCAAATTTAAAAAGCTTCCGCGGGTAATCCTGGTGCTTGCACTTATGGCAATCGTGGTATCCGAGGCAGCCATAAACACCGATGCAACGGGATATTCAACAATAAGCCGCACCACATACATGAAGGATAATGAAGCCATAAAGACCCTTCTTGACGGGATTGATGATGACGGCTTCTACCGTGTGGAAAAGACCGAAAGAAGGACAAAGAATGACGGAGCTTGGCTTAATTACAGGTCAGCGTCGGAATTTTCATCAACCGTGCTTGACGGAGTTGAAAAATTCTATAAGGCATTCGGTTTCCAGGCATCCACAAATGCTTTTGCATATTACGGACACACTCCGCTCTCGGCAGCCATCCTCGGCGTAAAGTATGAGATCTCACCTGAACAGATTGAAGATGATCCGCTGGTAACCTGTGTCGGCGAAGAGGACGGTTTTTATCTTTATGAAAATAAATATTCTCTTCCGCTTGCATTCCTTGTAAATACATCAACGCAGGCCAAAACTGACATGAACGACAAAAACCCGTTTGCGGTACAGAATGATTTCGTCCACGAGGCAACAGGAGAGAAAGCCATCTTCACAAAAGGTATGGAAGACACCGGCAAGAATCCGGAATACATTGTGACAAACGACGGAAGGGTATTCATTTATATAGCAGACAAGCTTGACGGTGTGAAAGCCACGGTCACAAGAAATGATGAGATCATTTCTGAAAAGAAATACACCTCTGTAGAGCACGGACGCATTATTGACATAGGTGACCTGAAAAAACATGACAAGGTCGTTTTTGAATCCACCGATGAAGATGTTGAAACCTTCAGGATAAGGCCGGCGGTCATGGACTATGAAAAACTCGATAAGGCAATGCAGGCTCTGGGAAGCAGCGGACTTGAGCTTGAAGTATTTGAAGATACATATGTAAAAGGTACCATGAATGCCGAAGAAGACGGTCTGGTGTTCACCACAATTCCCGACAACGGAGGATGGAGCGTATACGTTGACGGCAGGGAAGTGAAATCCTGGGCATTCCACAAGGCATTCGTTTCTTTCAACATAGAAGAAGGGGAGCATGTCATCGAATTCCGGTACAGCTCACCGGGCTTCTTTATAGGGGCGCTGCTGACGGTATTTGCAGCATTGCTTTTTGTCTCAATATGCATTTTGAGAAAAAGGAAGAAAACCTTAAAAAATGCTTGAAATAAAGGCAGGTATCGTGTATGATATCAGCCGACGCTAAAAAACACGCGTGTCTGTTTCCAAGGGCGGTGCCTCGTGCTCGGGGGTCCTGAAGGAGAGGACGTGCGGAAGATTAACTGGAGGAAAATTAAATGAGCGTAATTTCTATGAAGCAGTTGCTTGAAGCAGGTGTTCATTTTGGACACCAGACCAGACGTTGGAACCCTAAGATGGCACCATACATCTATACCGAGAGAAACGGTATCTACATTATCGATCTTCAGAAAACAGTCGGATTAATTGACGATGCATTTGATGCTATCTCTGACATCGCAGCTCAGGGCGGCAGCATTCTTTTCGTCGGAACAAAGAAGCAGGCTCAGGAAGCTGTTAAGACAGAAGCTGAACGCTGCGGCATGTTCTATGTTAATGAAAGATGGCTCGGCGGCATGATGACAAACTTCAAGACTATCCAGAGCCGTATCAGAAGACTCAAAGATATCGAAAGAATGTCTGAAGACGGAACATTCGAAGTTCTTCCTAAGAAGGAAGTTATCGAACTCAAGAAGGAATGGGAAAAGCTTGAAAAGAACCTTGGCGGTATCAAGGATATGAAGAAGCTTCCGGATGCTATCTTTATCGTTGACCCTAAGAAGGAAAAGATCTGTGTACAGGAAGCTCATAAGCTTGGTATCCCACTTATCGGTATCTGCGATACAAACTGTGACCCAGAAGAATTAGATTATGTAATCCCAGGTAATGACGATGCTATCCGTGCAGTTAAGCTTATCGTTGCTAAGATGGCTGACGCTGTTATCGAAGCTAACCAGGGCGAAGCTTATGAAGTAGAAGAGACAGAAGAAGC
>JAZUFV010000190.1:0-38106 GCA_045640845.1 Lachnospiraceae bacterium | reverse complement strand
AGTCCTTACAACGTTGGACTTGATTGCGCTATCCTTATGAACCCTAAAACATGGGAAGCTTCAGGACATATCGGAAGTTTTTCGGATCCTCTTATGGATTGCCGTGAATGCCACGAAAGATTCCGTGCTGACAAGGTTATTGAAGATTTCTGCGCTGAAAAAGGCATAGAACTTGATTCCTCCGTTGACGGATGGTCAGACGAGAAGATGGAACAGTTTATCAAAGATAACCAGATTCCGTGCCCTACCTGCGGAAAGAGCGATTTTACCCCGATAAGACATTTCAACCTGATGTTTAAGACATTCCAGGGTGTTACCGAAGATGCGAAAGATATTGTTTACCTTCGTCCGGAAACAGCTCAGGGTATATTTGTAAACTTCAATAACGTTCAGAGAGCGTCAAGAAAGAAACTCCCGTTCGGTATCTGCCAGATAGGCAAGTCATTCCGTAATGAGATTACACCTGGAAACTTCACATTCAGAACACATGAATTTGAGCAGATGGAAATGGAATTCTTCTGCGTTCCTGATACAGATCTTGAGTGGTTTGAATACTGGAGAAGCTTCTGTGTTAACTGGCTCAAGAGCCTTGGCATCAAGGATGAAGAGATCCGTCTGAGAGACCACGATCCTGAAGAACTTTCATTCTATTCAAAGGCAACCACTGACATTGAGTTCACATTCCCATTCGGATGGGGCGAACTTTGGGGAATTGCCGACAGGACAAATTACGACCTTACCCAGCATCAGACATTCTCAGGCGAGTCAATGGAATACTTTGATGATGAGACAAAGGAAAAATATATTCCGTATGTTGTTGAACCTTCACTTGGCGCAGACCGTGTTGTTCTTGCATTCCTCTGCAATGCTTATGATGAAGAAAACCTCGGAACAGAAGAAAAGCCTGATATCCGTACAGTAATGCGTTTCCATCCTGCTCTGGCTCCGGTTAAGGTTGCTGTTCTTCCTCTTTCAAAGAAGCTGAATGAAAAAGCTGAGGAGATCTATGCAAAACTCAGCAAATATTATATGTGCGACTTTGACGACAGAGGATCTATCGGCAAGAGATACCGCCGTCAGGATGAGATCGGTACACCATACTGCATCACTGTTGACTTTGAGACTGTTGGCGATGAAACAAAGCCTGCAGATAACTGCGTTACTATCCGTGAAAGAGACAGCATGGAGCAGGTACGTATTCCTGTTGACGAACTTGAAAGCTACTTTGCACATAAGTTTGAATTCTAATATCAGGAAACTGAGGTTTATATTATGACTTTGATCCAATCCATCATACTCGGAATAATACAGGGACTTACGGAATTCCTTCCGGTAAGTTCCTCCGGCCATCTGGCCATAGCCAAGTATTTTTTCGGACTTCAGGATGTGGGAATGTTCTTTGACGTACTGCTTCATTTCGGCACACTCATAGCTGTGGTGGTAGTATACTGGCGCGACATCGTGAAGCTGGTCATAGCAGCAGTAAGAATACTCAAAAAGCTGGCGCACAACCTGGATGTAAAAATCAAAAGAAAATCCGCATCTGATGAGGAACTGGAAGGACTTCAGTATGCAAAGGTGCTTGAAAGCGGATACGAAAAGTTTGTCATCAGGCTTGTTATCGCGTGCATCCCGGTGGGACTTGTAGGCTTATTCTTTGATGATTTCATTGAGAGCATTTCAAAAGGGATACTTGTTCCGGGAATCTGCCTGCTGATCACGGGAGTCATACTTCTGCTTGCAGAAACCATTCCTGAAGGAAACAGGCCTATCAGGGAGATGAGCCATCCGAAGGCATTCCTTGTAGGTGTTGCCCAGGCTTTTGCCGCATTCCCCGGAATATCCCGTTCAGGATCAACAATAGCGGCAACAATGCTTACAGGCACAAAAAAGGAAAGCTCGGTAAGATTTGCATTCCTGCTGTCAGTTCCTGTAATATTGGGTGCCACACTCAAATCAGGTATTGACGTGATAAAAGATGGCGCAGAAATCGGCGGGAATGCCGGATTCTATGTTATCGGCGCCCTTGTGGCTGCAATTGTAGGCTTCGGAGCCATCAAGCTGCTCATACTGCTTGTAAAAAAACGTAAATTCAGGTACTTTGCATTTTACTGCTTTGCAGCCGGACTTTTTGCAATAATCGGATTTTTTGTAACAAGATAACGGAGTTTAAATTGGCCCAGGCAAAGAAAAATACAGCAAAAAAGAATAATGAGGCTTCAAGAAAGGCAGCTGAAAAGGCTGCCATTGAAGCTTACGATGCCCAGAAGTCAGGCGGAAGGAAAGCACTTCTTATTGCCATCGGCATAATCCTGGCTCTTTTCCTTGAGCTTTCCAATTTTGGTATCCTCGGTACTTTGGGAGGATGGGTTAAGGTTGCCCAGTTCGGAATTTTCGGATCCATGGCATATCTTTTCCCTCTGGCAGTGCTTGCAGGCTTCTTTTACAATGCTTTTGCCCCAAAGGGAAGCTCAGCATTGATTTTTGCGATCATCTTCCTTATCGGGCTCTGCTCACTTGTACATCTGCTGAGCGATATACCGCTTAACTTACCTGTAACCGAATACTTTAATCTCGGAAAAGAAGATGCTGCAGGCGGAGGCTTTGTGGGAGGAGCTCTTGCTGCAGGTCTTTCAATTGCTGTGGAGAAAGCCGGAGCAGTCATTTTCTCCGTCATACTGATGCTTTTCTGCCTGTTCATGATCTTCAGAAGACAGATAGTGGAGCTCTTTATTGATGTAAAAAAAGAACGCTCGGAAAAAGAACATGCAAAGCACCCTGTAAATGCGGGTCCTGAGTATGTTCCGGCGGATAAAAAGAATATCGTAAAATATAAAAAGCGTGAAAAGACTGTCTACGAAGAAGAGGGCGAGGACGGACGCGTAATACGGATAGTCCAGACTAAGACAGGACAGCGCCGGGTAAAAAGAGCCCAGCTTACACGCGTAAAGAACAAGGCCGTTCCTTTAAGAGACGGAAGCGTTTCAACAGTGCGCTCAAGCCAGAAAGCAAAAGGCGTTGCCGGAAACGTCGCAATAGTTTCCGGAAATGCGGGCGGAGATGAAGTGCATGAGATAACAAATGCAAAAACCGGAAAGGTGACGATGCCTGTTCAGCCGGCTCCTGAGAAAAAGAGCCCTGAGCTTACTGTGAAGGATGTAACGCAGGAAAAGAAGAAACTAAAAGAAAAGACAGAAGAAAAGCCGAAGCCTGTACAGAATGTTACTGTAAAGCCGGCCGCTTCTGATAATACAGACAGGCCGTCACTTTCAGGGAAGACTCTTTCTAAGGGTGAGCCTGTCCGCACATTCACCCCGACAACCACGGTAAGAGGAAATACGGGAGATTCCCAGCTTCCTCCGCTCAGCCTGCTTGCAAGAAAGAAGGTTACAGCCGGAACCGAAAGCGTTGAGGAAATGAGCGAAAAACTGGAGACAGTGCTTGCAACCTTCGGCGTTAACGCTAAAGTAATCGAAACGCAGGTGGGGCCTTCGGTAACACGTTTTGAGCTTCAGCCTGAGCTCGGAACAAGAGTAAGCAAAATAACATCACTGACAGATGACTTAAAACTCAATCTGGCCGTTGCAGAAATACGTCTTGAGGCACCTATCCCGGGCAAGTCAGCCATAGGAATTGAGATACCTAACAAGACACGCCAGACAGTTTCCCTCAGGGAGCTTCTGGAATCACCTGACCTTTACGGACACAAATCAAAGATAGCATTCAGCGCCGGCAAGGACATCAGCGGAAATGTTATTGTTTCGGACCTTGCAAAGATGCCGCATCTTCTTGTTGCGGGAACAACAGGATCGGGAAAATCGGTGTTCCTTAATTCCATCCTGATGTGTATTCTTTACAGGGCAAAGCCATCGGAGGTCGGTCTGATAATAATCGACCCTAAGAGGGTTGAATTCGGAGTTTATGCAGGGATTCCGCATCTTATGAAGAGCGTTGTTACGGATCCCGGTCAGGCAGTGAGCACCTTAAGATGGGCGGTTGCCGAAATGACAAACCGTTACCAGAGAATGCAGATGTCGGGCGTAAGGGATTTCACTTCATACAATGAGAAGTTTGACATGGGAACCTTAAGCGAGGAGGAAGAGAATCCACGCCGCATGCCTCAGATAGTTATCGTTGTGGACGAGCTGGCTGACCTTATGATGGTTGCCGCAAAGGAAGTGGAAAGTCTCATCTGCCGTCTGGCACAGCTTGCCCGTGCAGCCGGCATACATCTTATCATCGCCACGCAGAGGCCTTCTGTTGACGTTGTGACAGGTCTTATAAAGGCCAATATCCCGGCGCGTGCAGCCCTCCTTGTGGCATCGGGCGTTGACTCACGTACCATCATTGACATGGTGGGAGCTGAAAAACTCCTGGGAAACGGCGACATGCTCTTCTATCCGACAGGATATGTAAAGCCGATCCGTGTGCAGGGCGCATTTGTTTCGGATAAAGAGATTGCCGATACAGTAAGGTTCCTTATCAACAATAAAACGGAAGATTACTATTCGGCCGAAGCTGAGGCAATGGACAAATATATGTCAGGCGAGAGCGAGAGCAGCGATCCGGGCGAAGGTCCGGGGAGCGGTCTTTCAAAATATGACGAGTTCTTTAAGGAAGCAGGGCTTCTTTGCATAGAGAGCGGCAAGGCTTCATCGAGCATGCTCCAGAGAAGGTTTAATGTAGGTTTCAACCGTGCAGCCAGGATAATAGACCAGCTGGAGGAATTCGGCTGTGTGGGTCCGGCAAACGGGGCAAAGCCGAGAGAACTTTTGATGGATTCCTTTACCTTTGAAGAAAAGGTTCGTGAACTTGAGCAGGAGTAAGATTTGTTCGCAGACGTAATTGTAGACATAACCCAGACAAATGTTGACAGACCGTTTGAATACGTGATCCCGGAAGAACTTTCGGGGGAGATTAAGCGCGGCGTTCAGGTCAATATTCCGTTCGGGCCGAATAACAAGCTGATCCGCGGCTTTGTCATCAATGTTAAGGACAGGGCAGGATATGATCCGGAAAAGCTTAAATGCATAGATTCGCTTGCCGAAAAAACAGTCTCTCTTGAAAGCACCATGATAGAGCTGGCTGATTTCATCCGGAAGAATTACGGCGGCACCATGAATCAGGCCCTGAAGACCGTGCTGCCTGTAAAAAAAGGCTCAAAGCCGGTTGAGACAAAGTTTATATGCCTTGAAGAGGGAAAGCCGGCCGAGGAGGCGCTTCGGAAATACACTAATGACAAGCGCACGGTTGCAAAGGCCAGACTTTTAAATGAGCTTATACGCGAAAAGGTACTTCCGTACGAGGTGGTGCGTGACCGTCTGAATGTGGGCGAGCCGACCGTTAAGAGCCTTGTAAAAGAAGGACTGGCAAGGATCGAGATAAAGACAGACCTGCGGGCCGCGCCCGGCGTGGGCGGAAAAAGGGGATATGATATTGTCCTTAACGAGAGCCAGCAGCGTGTGGCGGATGATATATGGAGCCGGCGCGAGGCCGGGGATACAAGGCCTTCGCTTATCCACGGAGTTACAGGCTCGGGCAAGACGGAAATTTATATAAACCTGATTGAAAGAGCCCTGAATGCGGGACAGCAGGCAATAGTGCTTATTCCAGAGATAGCCCTGACTTATCAGACAGTGCTGAGATTTTACAGGAAATTCGGGGACAGGATCAGCGTACTTAATTCGCGCCTTTCACAGGCCCAGAGGCATGATCAGCTGGAGAAGGCGCGGCGCGGCACGGTGGATATTATGATCGGGCCCAGGTCCGCACTGTTTTCGCCTTTTAAGAACCCGGGGATAATTATCATTGATGAAGAGCACGAGGGCACGTACAGGAACGAGAATGTGCCGCGCTACCATGCAAGGGAAGTTGCAATCGAAAGAGCAAGACTCTCGGGCGGAATAGTTGTTCTGGGTTCCGCAACGCCTTCGGTTGAATCATATTACAAGGCAGAGCAGGGCGAATACCGGCTCTATACCCTTGATAAACGTGCCGGAAAAGCACAGATGGCGGAAACTGAGATTGTTGACCTGAGGGAAGAACTGCAGTCAGGCAACCGTTCGATGATAAGCACAAGGCTTAAATGCCTGATGGAAGACCGGCTTTCAAAAAATGAGCAGATAATGCTTTTCATAAACCGCAGGGGTTATTCAAGCGTTGTATCCTGCAGAAACTGCGGGACGGCCATGAAGTGTCCGCACTGCGATGTTTCGCTTAAATACCACAGAAACGGCAGACTCATGTGCCATTACTGCGGATATGAGACAGACATGGTAAAGACCTGCCCTGAATGCGGGTCAAAATATATCGGCACTTTCGGAACAGGAACCCAGAAGGTTGAGGAGGAAGTCAAAAAGATATTCCCTGAGGCAAGAGTCCTGCGCATGGATTTTGATACTACCCGTGAAAAGGGTGCATATGAAAAAATCCTGGCTTCGTTTGCTAATGGTGAGGCTGATGTTCTTGTGGGAACTCAGATGATAGTAAAAGGCCATGATTTTGCAAACGTGACGCTGGTCGGAATTATGGCGGCAGACCTAAGCCTCTATTCAGACAGTTATCAGGCACCCGAAAAAACATTCCAGCTCATCACACAGGCAGCCGGAAGGGCGGGAAGATCCGAAAAGCCGGGGCATGTCATAGTGCAGACATATTCACCTGATAACTATGCGGTCAGACTCGGAGCCAACCAGAATTATAAAGAGTATTACGGGTTTGAGATGGATTACAGAAAGCTTCTGGGATATCCGCCGGTGATGAACATGCTGGGAATCCATTTCAGCTGCGGAAACGAAAAGACTTTGGACCTGGCCTGCGAAAAGACCGGAAGAGAGATCGATGAAAAGATCCGTGAAATGTATCCGGGGCAGGATAAGCTGTTCAAGATAGGGCCGACCACAGCTCCGATAGCAAAGATAAACGACAGATACAGGAAGGTCATTTACCTTAAGAGTGAAGATTACGGAGACCTTACCGCAATAAAAGATATGGTTGAGGAGGCACGCAAAGCCGAGCCCTTCAAAGACCTTTTAATAACATTTGATTTTTCATCCATAGGATGAATGTCAGGGGGTAAAAATGGCAATAAGAAACATAAGAATTGACGGAGATCCTATCCTGAGGAAAATCTCAAAACAGGTTAAGGAAATTACACCTCGCACAGATGAACTCATAGACGATATGATCGAGACGCTGGCCGAGGCAAACGGAGTCGGACTTGCGGCAGTGCAGGTGGGCGTTCTTAAACGTCTGTGCATAATCAGCATTAATCCCGAAGACCTTCCGGAAGAGGTGCTTCAGGCTGAAGATGACGGATATAACGTTCATACGGCCGGAGAGCCTCTGGTGATCATCAATCCGGAAGTGTTTGTGGACGGCGAAGAGACCCAGACCGGAAATGAAGGATGTCTTTCGGTTCCGGGAAAATGGGGACAGGTAACACGTCCTATGAAAGTCACATTAAGAGCGTATGACAGGGAACTTAAGCTTTATGAGTTCAAGGCAAAAGGCCTTCTTGCAAGGGCCATCTGCCATGAGACCGATCATATGGACGGACATATGTACATTGACATCGTTGAGGGGCCGATATGCTCTGACGATGATGATACTGAGGAAGAAGAATGAAAATAGTATTTTTCGGAACGCCTGCAATAGGAGCGGGTGTTCTTAAAAAACTTGTGGAATCGGAACACGAAGTGATAGCCCTTGTGACCCAGCCTGACAGGGCATCGGGAAGAGGAAAGGGTGTAAGCTTTTCTCCTGCAAAAGAAGTAGCGGTGTCTGCCGGAATAAAAGTGCTTCAGCCGGAAAAAGTTTCGGATGAGGCTTTCCTTGATGAACTTGAAGCTTTGGGAGCAGATCTTCACGTTGTGGCAGCATATGCACAGAAGCTTCCCAACCGGCTTCTTGAAATGGCACCTAAAGGCTGTATAAACGTACATCCTTCACTTCTTCCGAAATACAGGGGAGCGGCCCCTTTGATGGCTGCCATCCTTTACGGGGATGAAAAGAGCGGAGTGACCATAATGAGGATGGCCGAAAAGATGGATGTGGGAAATATCCTTCTTCAGGAAGAGATAATGCTTGATCCGAAAGAAACCACAGCCACGCTTGAAGCAAAGGCAACGGCGCTTGGCGGCGACCTCCTTTTAAAAGCCATAGAAAAAATAGAGGACGGGACAATAGAAGAGACCGTCCAGGATGATTCAAAGAGCAGCTATGTGCGCATGATATCAAAAGAAGCAGGTCTTATTGACTGGAACGAAGCTGCAGAAGTGATCGAAAGGAAGACCAGGGCTTATGTGCCGTGGCCGGGAACATTTACGGCACTTGAAGGGAAGACCCTCAAGATCTTTTCCGCAGACGTGACTGAAGGAAAAGAAGGTGCGGAGGCCGGGACAATTATCCTTGCCGATAAGAACTCACTTGTTGTCCAGACAGGTGACGGCGCTCTTTCACTTAAAGAGATTCAGCTTGAGGGGAAAAAGCGCATGACTGTTCAGGAATTCCTCAGAGGAAAGAAACTGGAGGAAGGAACAAAGCTTGGCTGAGAATAAGCTGAATTTAAGAAACATAGTGCTTTCGATGCTGGTTGAAACCCTGAATAAAGGGGGTTTCAGCCACATTGTGGTTAATGACGTATTTAAAAAACAGGAAATGATCGGTCAGGAAAGGGCCTTTGTGAGCCGTCTGTATCTGGGAGTTCTTGAAAGACTGATATATATAGACAACATCATCGGCCGTTTTTCGAGCACGCCGCTGCAGAAAATAAAACCGGTTGTTTTAAACATACTCAGGCTCAGCATATATCAGCTGCTGTTCATGGATTCGGTTCCTGATTTCGCTGCCCTGAATGAGGCTGTAAAACTGGCCAAAAAACGCGGATTCGGTTCACTGGCTCCGTTTATCAACGGGATCTTAAGAAACGTCCAGAAGAACGTTTCAGAGCTTGAAGAGGGCATGGCTGATAACGTGAAGCTTTCGGTTCCGAAATGGCTTTACGAAAAAACGGTAAAGTCGTACGGAAAAGAAGCAGCCTGCAATTTCTTCAAAGGGGCGCTGAATGCCGGAAAAGGCGTTTCCGTAAGGCTTAATACAGTAAAGCTTCCTGCTGAAACAATCATCGGGAAGCTTGAGGAGGAGGGACTTAAACTCACGCCTCTTGAAGGAAGAAACTGTTTCAGGATATCCGGTTTTGAAAGCCTGACATCCCTTAAAAGCTTTGAAGAAGGGCTCTTTTCAGTGCAGGACCTCAGTTCTGTTATGGCGGCGGATGAAGGCTGCAGGGCGGCGGGAGAAGCAAATCTGATCATCGATGTCTGCGCAGCTCCCGGCGGAAAGAGCATATGTGCCGCCCAGAATTTCCCGGATTCAAAGATAATCTCCCGCGATCTCAGTGAGAGTAAGACAGCCCTTATAAGAGAAAATGCCGGGCGTCTGGGACTTGAAAACATTAAAGCCGAAGTTCATGACGCACTTGTTTTTGATGAAAGCCTTGAAGGAAAGGCTGATCTTGTTATTGCGGATCTTCCGTGCTCGGGTCTTGGAGTGATAGGCGGAAAACCTGATATCAAATTCCGCGTGAAGGAGAAAGATATCCAAAGCCTTGCAAAGCTTCAGAGAGATATTCTTGAAGTGAGTGCGCTCTATGTAAAAGAAGGGGGCGTACTTGTCTTCAGTACGTGTACCATAACTCCTGAGGAAAATACAGACAACCTGAAGGCTTTTCTTGAGGGAGAGACAGGCCGGAAGTTTAAAAAAGAGAGTGAAAGACAGCTACTTCCTGCAGACGGAAGCGACGGCTTTTTCATTGCTGTTCTGAGAAGAGAAAAATGACAGACAAGATAGATTTAAGATCAATGGAATATGCGCAGCTTAAGGCATTCTTTAAGGAAATCAGCCAGCCCGGGTTCAGGGCGGACCAGTGTTTTTCGTGGATGCATGAAAAGCTGGTTTCCTCATTTGAGGAAATGACAAACCTGCCGAAAGTCCTGAGGGAAGAGCTTGAAGAAAAATGCACACTGATGCCTTTAAAAAAGCTCCTTGTTCAGACTTCAAAGATCGACGGCACGAAAAAATATCTGTTTGAGCTTGAAGACGGGAATCTGGTTGAGAGCGTAATGATGCGCTATAAACACGGAAATTCTGTCTGCGTTTCCTCTCAGGTGGGCTGTGCAATGGGGTGCACATTCTGTGCTTCCACAATAGGCGGGCTGGTAAGAAATCTTTCAGCATCCGAGATCCTCGGCCAGGTATATGAGATACAGAAAGATACAGGGGAGAGAGTGTCCAACGTGGTCATCATGGGAATGGGCGAACCCCTTACAAATTACAGTAATGTAACGGCTTTTGTGAGGCTTCTTGCGGATGAAAAATCCTTGCACATAAGCCAAAGAAATATTACAATATCCACGTGTGGAATCGTGCCCGGAATACTTCGTCTGGCCGATGAATCACTAAAAATAACACTGGCACTTTCACTGCATGCACCGAATGATGATATCAGGAAAAGGCTTATGCCGGTGGCAAATAAGTATTCAATGGAGGAGATCCTTTCAGCCTGTGATGTTTTCTTTGAAAAGACAGGACGGAGGGTCACCTTTGAGTATTGTCTGATAGACGGAATCAACGATAAACCGGAACATGCAAGGGAGCTTGCCGGACGCATAAAAGGCAGGTGCGCGCATGTAAACCTGATTCCTGTAAACCCTACGCCTGAGAATGATTACGGCGAGGCAAAGGAAAAAGATATAGCAAGGTTTAAGGAGATTCTTGAAAAGGCGGGGATCACCGCCACCAGAAGACGCGAAATGGGACGTGACATCAGCGGGGCCTGCGGCCAGCTGAGGCATGAACAGATAAATAATTAACATTGAAAGCGAGGATGTTATGAAATCATACGGTATTACGGATATTGGAAATGTACGCAAGTACAACCAGGATTATTCACTGGAGTGCGATGAAGAAATAGGCACTCTCGATAATCTTTATGTTGTCTGCGACGGACTCGGAGGACGCAACGCCGGCGAATACGCTTCATCAACAGCAGCTGAGAACTTCTTTGATATTGTTGAAGGCTCAGATCTGGAAAACCCACTTGCAATTTTTAAGGATGCAATGAATCAGGTTAATGACCTTATCTACAATGAAGGCCAGCAGCCTGAATATCAGGGAATGGCAACAACTCTTGTTGCGGCAACCATAAGGGATGATGTTCTTTATGTAGCAAATGTCGGAGATTCCCGCGCATATATCATCGGCGAGGAAGTAACTCAGGTTACCTGGGATCATTCTTATGTCGGAGAACTCATGAGACGCGGAAAGATCACCAAAGAGGAAGCCCGTTTCCATAACCGCAACAATGTGATCACACGTGCTATCGGTGCCGAGCCTGATGTTGAGCCTGATTATTTCCAGGTTGAACTTGAGGACGATGAAATGGTAGTTCTTTGTACAGACGGCCTTTACAACATGGTCAGCGACCGCACCATCCAGGCCGTTGTGAATGCGAGAGGTTCTCTCCGCGCTAAAGCAGAAAAACTGGTAGATCTTGCAAATGAAGCCGGCGGCAAAGATAATATTGCAGCTGTACTGATTGAGAGGTAAAAGGTACCCACATGATCGAAAGCGGAATGTTTATAGAGGACAGGTACGAGATCCTGGAAAAGATCGGGACCGGCGGCATGAGCGATGTCTACAAAGCCCGCTGTCACAAACTGAACCGTTTTGTTGCAATAAAGTTTCTGAAAGCAGAGTTCTGTGAGGATAAAAACTTTGTAAGCAACTTCCTGATTGAGGCCCAGAATGCGGCAGCCCTGCTCCACCCGAACGTAGTAAGTGTTTATGATGTTAACGAAACCGATGGTATTTACTATATCGTCATGGAATTTGTTGACGGCATAACTCTGAAGAAATACATAAATATCAACGGAAAACTTCCTGTAAAAGAGGCCACAAGCATAGCCATCCAGGCTGTTCAGGGCATGGAGGCCGCCCACAATGCGGGAATTATCCACAGAGACATAAAGCCGCAGAACGTGCTTATCTCCAGAGAAGGAAAGATAAAAGTTACGGACTTCGGCATCGCACGCACCACAACAGCCAACACTCTGTCATCGGATGTTCTGGGTTCCGCCCAGTATATCTCACCTGAGCAGGCCCGGGGTGATGCGGTTGATTTAAGAAGTGACATCTATTCATTCGGTATAATGTTCTACGAAATGCTGACGGGCCGTCTTCCTTTTGAGGGCGAGTCACCGGTAACGGTTGCCCTTAAGCATATCCAGGACAGCGTGCCGCTTATCAGCGAAATTCTTCCTGATGCTCCAACGAGCCTTGTGAAGATCATTGAAAAATGCACACAGAAGAGGGCAGACAGAAGATATCAGAAGACATCATCACTTCTTGCAGATCTGAAGACATCCCTCATCAATCCTGATGAGGACTTTGTAATGATGGAGCCTGAGACTGATGTGGGCGCGACTGTTGTCATCAGTGCCGCAGATGCAAAACTCCTGAGAGAAGAAGGAAGACGCATGGATGAGCGTGAAAGACGCCGCACTTCAACAGTCCAGAGCAGCCAGAGTCTTGCGAAAAAGAGGACATTGCTGGTGGATGAGGAGGACGAATATGATGATCCTCCTGCTCCTGTAAAAAGCAGCAGGCCGAAGAACAGAAAGAGTACTTCATCCTCAAGGAAGATGGACAAAATACTCACTATCTGCGGAATTGCTGCCGGAATCATCATAATAGTTGTTCTGGTAATCGTCATCATCAACCTTGGAAAGCAGGGCTGCGGCGGAAGCACCGGTCCGGAGACAACGTCAACTGCCGAGACCGAGACGACAACAGTAGGACAGGTTTCCATGCCGAAGGTTGTGGGCGATACGATCAATATAGCAAAGCAGAAGCTGGACGCACTGAAGCTTCAGTACGAAGTAAAGACAGAAACAAGCGACCAGCCTGAAGATAAAGTAATCAAGCAGAGCGTTCCTGAAGGAACCCAGGTGGATGAGGGAACAAAGATCACCCTTACCGTAAGTGCCGGAAAGGAAACGGTCAAGCTTCGTGATTACACCGGCATGTCCCAGGAGGAAGCCGAGGCGGAGCTTAAGGCAGCAGGTCTCAAGCCTGTGGTTTCAACTGAGTTTGATGACGATGTTGAAACAGGCAAAGTCATAAGGACAGATCCGGTGGCACAGAGCGAGGTTGCAAAGAATTCAACCGTACAGCTGATCATCAGCCGCGGTCCGGAAGAAAAGAAGGTTACTGTTCCGCAGTTTGTAGGCTATCCTGAAGTGGATGCTCTTGAAATGGCAGAAGCCGCAAACCTCACACTCGAAGTCAGCTATGCAGAGAATGAGGCACAGGCAGGCAAGGTTACAAGCCAGACCGTCTCAGCGGGAACCAGTGTTGAAGAAGGATCAAGCGTAGGTGTTGTTGTAGGAAAGATTCCTGTGGTAGCAGTTCCTGATGTTACCGGAAAGACGCAGGATGAGGCAGCTAATACACTCAAGAATGAGGGCTTCACTGTTAAGACGGTAACTGATGAGAGCATAAAGAACGGCGGAAAAGTTGCAGGTCAGGACCCGAAGGGCGGATCTGAAAGAAATAAGGGAACCGAAGTTACAATAACGGTGGGCGTTGAAGAACCGGAGACAGAACCGCCGGAAACCGAAACAGAGACAACAACGGAGGAATAACAGGCGGTGAGCCGCCGCGGCAAGGTGAAACATGGAAGGTAAAATAGTTAAAGCAATATCAGGTTTTTATTACGTGAAGACACCGTCAGGCATGGTATATGAATGCAAGGCAAAAGGTGCTTTCAAGAATGAAAACATTACACCCCTGGTTGGTGATAACGTTGTATTCAACGTAACAGACGCAAATGTAAGAACAGGCATTGTTAATGAGATCAAGGCCAGAAAGAACGAGCTTATACGTCCTTCTGTGACAAATGTTGACCAGGCAATGGTAGTGTTCGCTGTAAGGACACCAAACCCTAACCTCAGCATTCTTGACCGCTTCCTGGCTCTTATGAAAAAGCAGAATATCCCGACTCTCATTGTCTTCAACAAAAGGGATCTTGCGAAGGGTGATGACATCAAGGAACTTAAGAAGGCATATGCAAAGTCAGGCTGTAAGGTAATGTTTATTTCGGCAGCCGGAGACAGAAAGAAAAATATTTTCTGGCTTAAACTGAAACTCAGGGGGAAAGTTACCGTAATGGCCGGTCCTTCCGGAGTAGGAAAGTCATCACTTATCAATGTTATCGCGGGAAATAAAGATGATGAAAACGGTCAGGTGGCAACTGTAGGCGCACTTAGTACCAAAGTAGGCCGCGGAAAGCAGACCACGCGCCATAACGAGCTTTTCGATATAAAGAATAAATACAGCATCATCGATACCCCGGGATTCACATCTCTCCTGGTAAATGAGGATGATTATACAAAGGATAATCTTCAGGATGCCTTTCCGGAGTTTGATGAATACAAAACTCAGTGTCCGTTCAAAGACTGCAAGCATATAAAGGAACGCGACTGTGCAGTCAGAAAAGCTGTTGAAGAGGGCAAGATAAGTGTTTCAAGGTACAACAGCTACAAAGCCATTTTCGGCGAGATAAAGACAAAATATTAATAATAAGGGGTTGCCGCATGAAGCGGCGACCCTTTTTGCACGTGTGACACCGTAGGGGCGAACTGTGTTCGCCCGATGATTGCATATTAAAACCGTAGAGGCGAACTGTGTTCGCCCGAAAAACAAAAAGAGGCAAAAAAATGAAAAAAATACTGGCTCCTTCAATTCTTTCGGCAGATTTCAAAAATCTGGGTGCAGACCTGGACGCCATTAAAAAAGGCGGAGCAGAGTGGGTTCATATTGACGTTATGGACGGAATGTTTGTTCCGAGCATTTCTTTCGGAATGCCTGTTATTAAAAGCATCAGAAGCGGCTCAGATCTGTTTTTTGATGTACATCTGATGATTGAAGAGCCTATCCGTTATCTTAACGAATTCAAGGAATCAGGCGCCGATCTTATCACAGTTCACTATGAGGCATGCAGCGATGTGCGCGCCACACTTGAGGGAATAAAGGCACTCGGCCTTAAGGCAGGTCTTTCAATCAAGCCGAAGACTGATGTGAACGTTGTGAAGGAATTTCTGGATGTCTGCGACATGATACTGATCATGAGCGTGGAACCGGGATTCGGCGGCCAGAGCTACATTCCTGAGTCAACCCAGAGAACCGTGCAGCTGAGAGCCATTCTTAACGAATATATGGAAAGCCATCCCGGCGTGAATATTGACCTGGAAATGGATGGCGGACTTAAGATTGAAAATGTTCAGACCGTGCTTGATGCAGGTGTAAATGTGGTTGTTGCCGGCAGCGGAGTTTTCAAAAAACCGTATGAAAATACAGTGGCTTTCATGAAGATACTGAACAGATAGTACAAAAAAGAGGCTTGCCGGAATGTTTTCCGGCAAGCTTTTTAAGTTAAGGTTGTTTTGTTGGGATGATTATTTCTCTTCAGGAGCCATCTTCTGGCAAAGCTCAAGAAGAACGCCGCCGGTTGCCTTTGGATGAACAAAGACGATGCGAGCGTTGCCTGCGCCGTAGCGCGGAGCGTGGTCGATCATAGGGATGCCTTTTGCTTCAAGCTCTGCAAGGGCTTCATCAATATTGTCAACGCGGATAGCAACATGCTGGATGCCTGCGCGGCCGCCGTTCTTTTCAAGATAACGGGCGATAGGGCCGTCAGGTGTGGTGCTTTCAAGAAGCTCAAGCTCTGAATCTCCGCAAGGCATAAATGCAACGTTTACGCACTGCTCATCAACGGTTTCATAACCGTGAGCCTTGATTCCCAGATTTTCCTCATAAAACTTTACAGCTGCAGCCAGTTCAGGAACTGCAATACCTATATGGTCAATTCTTGTACAATTCATCATAATCCTCCTTTAAGACCTTCTTAAGCATTTGTTCGGTCCAGGTATAAGGGTCTTCTTCATGCCTGATGAAGCGTCCGAACGAATTTTCAAATTCAGTTCCGCTTGTCAGCGGAGCAGCCACCCTGCGCAGAATCTCTGTTTCAAGGATCTCAAAAATCTCGTCCCTGAGACGGGTATTCCGGCGGTCTGTGATGGCACCTTTTTCTTCAAGTATGCCGTGAACCTCATCAAGTGAGGCAGCAAACTCATCTATGCCCTGATCGTTGGAAGCGCTGATCAGAAGCACCGGAGCTCTCTGTTTATCTCCGGACATATCAAGATCAAGCATGCCTCTTAAATCATGGGCAACTTTATCAGCTCCCGGACGGTCTGCCTTATTTACAACAAAGACATCGCCTATTTCAAGGATGCCGGCCTTTATGGCCTGAACATCGTCACCCAGACCGGGAACATTTACTACAGCAACTATATCCGCTGAATGGATTACGGCCACTTCAGACTGGCCGACACCAACCGTTTCCAGAATGATGCGGTCAAATCCGCAGGCATCCAGGATTTTGGCAGCACCGTTGCAGGCTGCTGAGAGTCCGCCCAGCTGGCCGCGTGTTCCCATGCTTCTGATGTATGTGCCCGGGTCCAGAGTCAGGTCGCTCATTCTAACGCGGTCACCAAGGATGGCTCCGCCTGAGAACGGGCTTGTAGGGTCAACAGCAACAATGCCCACGCGGTATCCCTGCTTCCTGAGAAGCTTGGCATAAGCGTTGGTCAGTGTACTTTTGCCGGAACCCGGAGGTCCGGTAATTCCGATTATTCTTGCGTGCCCTGTGTGAGGCCAGATAAGCCGCAGTACTTCCCATGCAGTCTCTCCGCCCAGTTCAACTGCGCTTATAAGCTTGGATATAGCACGGGCACTGCCGCCTTTGGCCTGTTCGAATAATTCTTCGTATGTCATGTTTGTCAGTTCTTCCTGGCCGCCGCACAGTTCATGCACGGCGGCCGGTTATTTTTTGATCAGCCGAGACGCTCATTGAGGAAATCTACAACAGCGCTGGTAGGTGTGCCCGGTGTGAATACTTCCTGGATACCTTTTTCCTTAAGGAATGGGATATCTTCATCAGGAATAACTCCGCCGCCGAATACAAGAATATCATCTGCGCCTGCTTCTTTAAGCAGTTCAACTACGCGTGGGAACAGGTAGTTGTGAGCGCCTGAAAGAAGGCTCATGCCTACGGCATCAACATCCTCAGCTATAGCTGCTGCTACAATCTGTTCAGGAGTCTGACGAAGGCCAGTGTAGATAACTTCAAATCCTGCATCGCGAAGTGCGCGTGATACAACCTTAACACCTCTGTCGTGTCCGTCAAGGCCGGGTTTTGCCATTAATACCCTAATTTTTTTCTCCATGTCAAATTCCTCCTTACAGTACTTCTTTCGGGCGGTATTCTCCGAATACGGCACGAAGTTCATTACAGATCTCGCCCTCGGTAGCGTATGCTCTTGCACAGTCAATGATGTATGGCATCAGGTTCTCATCTGTAGCTGCTGCTGCACGAAGAGCAGCAAGAGTCTGCATGCATTTCTCATTGTCACGGGTAGCGCGTACATTCTGTACCTTGCGAACCTGAGACTCACCAACAGAAGCGTCGATGCGGAGCAGGTTCTTAGGAGCTTCCTCTTCAATCTGGAACTTGTTGACACCGACAACAACTGTATCACCGGTTTCAACTGACTTCTGGTATGCATATGCGCTGTCAGCAATCTCTCTCTGGATATATCCTTCTTCGATTGCCTTTGCAGCGCCGCCCATCTTATCGATCTTTTCAATGTATTCAACAGCTGCTTTTTCAATCTCATCTGTCAGATACTCTACATAGTAAGAGCCTGCAAGAGGATCGCATGTATTTGTTATGCCTGATTCGTAAGCAACGATCTGCTGTGTACGAAGAGCAATGCGTACGCTGTCTTCTGTAGGAAGGCAGAGAGCCTCATCACGTGAGTTGGTGTGCAGGGACTGTGTTCCGCCAAGTGCTGCTGCAAGAGCCTGAAGGGTAACACGTACAACGTTGTTGTCAGGCTGCTGAGCCGTAAGTGTGGAACCGCCTGTCTGTGTATGGAAGCGGAGCATCATGCTCTTTTCCTTCTTTGCACCGAAGCGTTCTTTCATGATCTTAGCCCACAGACGACGTGCTGCACGATACTTTGCAACTTCCTCAAAAAGACCGTTATGGGCATTGAAGAAGAATGAAAGACGTCCTGCAAACTCATCAACGTCCATGCCTGCTGCGATAGCTGCTTCAACATAAGCAATACCGTCTGCAAGTGTGAATGCAACTTCCTGAGCTGCTGTGGAGCCGGCCTCGCGGATATGGTATCCGGAGATGGAAATTGTGTTCCACTTAGGCATGTTCTTTGAGCAATATTCAAAAATGTTTGTGATAAGACGCATTGAAGGAGCAGGAGGGAAGATGTATGTTCCGCGGGCTGCATATTCCTTCAGGATATCGTTCTGGATGGTTCCCATGAGCTGATCAGGTTTAACACCCTGCTTTTCAGCTGCTGCAATATAGAAAGCAAGAAGAACAGATGCCGGAGCATTGATAGTCATTGATGAGCTTACCTTGTCAAGAGGGATGCCGTCAAAAAGGATCTCCATGTCAGCAAGGCTGTCGATGGCAACACCGACTTTTCCTACTTCGCCGTAAGCGATAGGATCGTCTGAGTCATATCCGATCTGGGTTGGAAGGTCAAATGCGATGGAAAGACCTGTCTGGCCCTGCTCAAGAAGATAACGGTAACGAGCGTTTGATTCTTCTGCTGTAGCAAATCCTGCATACTGACGCATTGTCCAGAAACGTCCGCGGTACATTGAAGGCTGAACACCTCTTGTATAAGGATACTGTCCCGGGAAGCCAAGCTTTTCGTTGTAATCGAAGCCCTCTATGGTATCTGGGCCGGCTGCTCTTGGGATTTCAGTACCGAAGTTTGTTTTGAATTCGGCTGAGCGTTCTCCGCTTTTAGCCAACATTTTGGCAACAGGACCGTCTTCCCATTGCTTACGTGCTTCTTTGATGTCTTCGTACATATTATTCTCCTGTCATTATAAAACAAATTATTATTAAATCAGGAAGGCTCCCTGCCTGAGAGCCTTCCGAAAAAGCGGTTTATTCGCTGAGATCCTCTACAATAAGTTCTGTAGCAGGTTCAGGAACGGCATATTTCTTCTTAAGGAAGTCCGGAGCAACCTGTGGGAAGAGTGCGAAGTCAAGAACATCTTCTTCAGTCTGCGCAAGACCTTCTGTGTCTTTCCGGTATTTCTCCATCTCAGAAGGAATATTGTCTGCAGGTCTGCAGGTAATAACTTCTGCATCGCCGATGGCTTTCTTTCTTACTTCTTCATTAACCTTGCCCGGAAGCTGACCGTATTCGCCGCGGAGCATTCCTTTTGATTCTTTGGTGAAGATCTTATATCTTTCGCCTGAAAGAACATTCAGAACTGCCTGCGTACCAACAATCTGGCTTGAAGGAGTAACAAGAGGAGGGTATCCGAAGTCTTCACGGACACGAGGAATCTCCTCAAGAACGTCATAATATTTATCTTCGGCATTAGCCTGCTTAAGCTGTGAGATAAGGTTGCTGAGCATACCGCCCGGTACCTGATACATAAGTGTATTGGTATCAACACGGAGAACCTTAGGATCAAGGGTTCCGTCAGCCTGGAGCTTTGATGCTACGCCACGGAAATGAGCAGCAGCTTCGCTGAGTTTTGCAAGATCAAATCCGGTGTCGCGATCGCTTCCCTTAAGGGTGGCAACCATAGACTCGGTAGCAGGCTGTGATGTACCGTTTGCCAGTGGTGACAGAGCGCAGTCGATGATATCAACTCCGGCAAAAGCTGCCATGAGGTTGACCATATCGCCTGTACCTGTGGTGTTATGTGTATGCAGATGAATAGGAACGCTTACTTTCTCTTTGATAGCCTTGATAAGCTCATAAGCTTCGAAAGGCAGAAGAAGGTTTGCCATGTCCTTGATACAGATTGTATCTGCGCCCATCTGCTCCAGGGTAACAGCAAGGTCTACAAAATACTTGCTGTTATGGATAGGGCTTATAGTGTAGCTCATTGCCGGCTCGCACTTTCCACCGTATTTCTTAACGCATGTCATAGCCTTTTCGATGTTTCTAACATCATTGAGTGCGTCAAAGATACGTACAACATCGATACCGTGTTCAATGGATTTGCGGCAGAAAGCTTCAACAACGTCGTCAGCATAATGCTTGTATCCGAGAAGGTTCTGACCGCGCAGGAGCATCTGAAGCTGAGTATTAGGCAAAGCCTTACGGAGTGTATCAAGACGTTCCCACGGATCTTCTCCCAGAAATCTTATGCAGCTGTCGAAAGTTGCGCCACCCCAGCATTCAAGTGACCAATAGCCGATGCTGTCCAGTACTTCACATGCAGGAAGCATATCTTCAAGGCGCATACGTGTGGCAGCCTGTGACTGATGTGCATCACGCAGGATGGTATCTGTGATCAGCAATGGCTTTTTAACCATGTCTATCATACTGAGAGCATCCTCCTTAGCCGATTACGCAAAGAGCGTTGCCTGTTTCAACGTTAGCGCCTGCAGTAACAGAGATACTTGAAACTGTTCCTGCGCATGGAGCAACAATCTCATTTTCCATCTTCATGGCTTCAAGAATGAACAGAAGATCTCCGGCATTAACCTGAGCACCCTCTTTTGTTTCAACTGAGAGAATCTTGCCAGGCATAGGAGCTGATACTGTCTGTGCGCCTGCCGGAGCAGGAGCTGCAGCTGCAGGAGCAGGTGCAGGAGCGGCTGCCTTTGGAGCAGGTGCAGGAGCAGCTGCCTTAGGAGCAGGAGCTGCAACTTTGCTTCCGCCTTCGCCTAAAAGCTCGATATCCATCTCATATTCGTTTCCATTTACAACAACTTTGTATTTCATAAAGCTTCATCCCCCAACTGATATTTTTTATATTTGCAATCAAATGCATTCTGATAAATTGTAGTTCCGTAGTTGACCTGTTTTGTCGGTACATACTCTTTAAATGAGAGAACTCTGATACCTTTGATATCTGTGCCGAGTTCTGCTGCGATGCAGGCACAAGCGCCCGCAATGATTTCCTGACGGTTTGCTATTTCCATTTACTGCCTCCTTCTTTATAACGGAATATTTCCGTGCTTACGCCACGGATTCTGTTTCTTCTTGTTGGCAAGCATCTTGAATGCGGAAACAACAAAAGCTCTGGTCTGCTCAGGAGCAACAACTGCATCAACAAATCCACGCTGTGCTGCAACGTAAGGATTCATGAACTTCTGGTTGTATTCTGCTACCAGTTCAGCCTTCTTGGCATCCGGATCTGCAGCTTCTTTGATAGCCTTACGTCCGATAACGCCGACAGCTCCGTCTGCACCCATAACTGCAATCTCAGCGATAGGCCATGCATAAACAACGTCTGCACCCAGACCCTTGCTGTTCATGGCAACATAAGCTCCGCCGTATGACTTTCTCATGATAAGGCATACCTTAGGAACTGTAGCTTCAGCAAATGCATAAAGAAGCTTTGCTCCGTGACGGATGATTCCGTTATGTTCCTGATAACTGCCCGGAAGGTAAGCCGGAACGTCAACCAGTGAAAGAAGCGGAATATTGAAGCAGTCGCAGAAACGGATAAAGCGGGAAGCTTTATCAGATGCGTTGATCTCAAGAGATCCTGCCATAAATTTACTCTGGTTAGCTACGATACCGATGGTCTTGCCGTCAAAACGTGAGAAGCCTACAACAATGTTCTGTGCAAAGTCAGGCTGAACTTCCATGAAGCTGCCCTTATCGCACATTGTGTTGATGACGTCACGTACATCATAGCTGCGCTTGGAGTTATCCGGAACGATGTCCATAAGTCTGCCGCAGTCGTCAACAGGTGTGGTAACAACAACACCCGGCTCTTCCAGATTGCTCTGAGGAAGATAGCCTAAAAGACGGCGTACACCGTTAAGGCAGGTCTCATCATCATCATATACGAAATGAGCAACACCGCTCTTACCGGTATGAACACCAGGGCCTCCAAGGTCTTCAAGTGTAATATCTTCGCCTGTAACTGACTTAACAACTGAAGGGCCGGTGATATACATCTGGCTGGCTCTGGTCATAAAGATGTAGTCAGTGATGGCAGGGGAGTAGCATGCGCCGCCTGCGCATGGTCCCATGATAACGGAAATCTGAGGGATAACTCCGCTGCAGATGGTATTGCGAAGAAAAATTTCTCCGTATCCGTTAAGGGCATCGATACCCTCTTCAATTCTTGCACCGCCTGAATCGTTGATAGAAACGAAAGGTGCCTTCATCATCAGAGCTTTGTCCATGCAATCGCAGATCTTCTTAGCGTGAGCTGCTCCGAGAGAGCCTCCGCTGACTGTGAAGTCCTGACTGGATGCAAAAACAAGGCGTCCGTGAACTTCGCCGTATCCGGTAATGACACCGTCTCCGACAAAGTGTTTTTTGTCCATTCCAAAGTCCGTGCAGCGTCCTTCCTGCATATCATTGAGTTCCACAAAGGTACCGTCATCAAACAGATACTCCATGCGGTCTCTTGCAGTCATTTTTCCGCCGGCACGACGTTTAGCAAGCTTTTCCTCGCCGCCGGCAGCTATAACCTTTTCGCGACGATTTTCAAGCTCATCAATTTTCGCCTGATCCCACATAAAAAAACAACCTCCTGAATGTTTTGAAAATACGAAAATCAAGGGCTATTCTGTTTTATGGCAAACAAATAGAGAGCATTTAATGGCTCAAGTAGTCGTAAAACCATAAAAAATAACCCATTTGATGTCATTGTATATAAAAAAATACGCTATGTCAATTTTATATATGTACAAAATAACAACAAAAGGACTGTTTATGCGCATTTTTCGGATTTTATTCCCCGATGCGCTTGTCAGCGCCCTGCTTTTTGATGAGACTCCGACTCTCTAACATAGAATACCCCGGCGCAAGAGAGTCGCTCTAACATTGAAAGGGGCTATGTTAGAGAACCGCTCTAACATTAGGGATACTCATGTAAGAGAATGCGGCCTGAAATCGGCTTTTGTCTCAGAAAATTCCTGAAAACCGATCAGATTCTCTAACACGGGAGGGGGCTATGTTAGAGAGCTGCTCTAACATCAGGTATGCTCATGTAAGAGAATTTTCCTGAAAAATTATTATCAGGCTATTCAGATAATGTATAATAGGAAAGGTCAATGCAACCACGTACTATTGGCAGGACAGGAAAACCGGATGGAGATATCCGGAAAAAGAGAATGAAAGGGCATGTCCTAAAGAAATAATTTGAAGCACGGGTGATTTGCAAAAAGCAGAAGGAGTAAAACATGGATTTCAGATTTGCGGAAAGAAAAGATACAGGACTTATACTTCAGTTCATAAAGGAACTTGCCGACTACGAGCATATGCTTGATGAAGTGGTTGCCACTCCGGAGCTTCTGGAGGAATGGATATTTGATAAGAAAAAGGCGGAAGTCATCTTTGCCCTGGAAGATGGAGCAGAAGTCGGATTCGCGCTTTTCTTCCATAATTTCTCAACATTTCTCGGAAGGGCGGGGATATATCTGGAAGATCTTTTTGTAAAACCTGAATTCAGGGGTAAGGGCTATGGTAAAGGCCTGTTTGCAAAACTGGCACAGACAGCTGTACAAAGAGGCTGCGGACGTCTTGAATGGTGGTGCCTTGACTGGAACAAGCCAAGCATCGACTTCTATAAGAGTCTGGGTGCCGAACCAATGGACGAGTGGACCACCTACAGAATAACAGGAGATACCCTTGCAGAGATGGGAAAAGAAGGCAGATAGCTGCTCAGATATCTCTCAAAGCAGCTCCCTTAACTGTTCAAGCAGGCTTTCTTCAATCGTCTCTTTGGCCTCATCGCTTGAGAGCCACAGATCCATGGTGTCTACAGAAAGGGAAAGAGCGCGCAGCGCATTGCTTATTTTTGCAAAATCGCGAAGCTCATCAAGAGTAATCTTACCGTCTGATATTATCTGTATCAGGCGGTTCTTTTTATCGTTAAGTTCATTTATGGAATCTACTATGCTGATGACTATTTCAGAAATGCTTTTCAGCTCGATCTCGGGAACATATTTCTGTCCTATGGCGCATTCGTGCACACAGAAGTAATTCAGCAGCTCAGGGCGGTGATAAACCGCTGCCATGGCCTGAACATCTTCAGGGGCCGGATTGGTAAGACCCTTTTCAATTTTCTCGATCTTGCTTTCGCCCATGAACAGAAGCTCTCCGGCTGCTGCTCTTGTCAGCCCGGCCTCCTCGCGGCAGAGCCAGTAAATATTCTTATCTTCGCTGATAGATTTCTTTCCCATGATGACCTCCTGATGTATGCCTCTTTTCAGATAATATCATCTGCCGGTGCAGCAGACAATTATGAAATAGGTGCCGATGTTATTTTTGCGGCAAAACATGGTATTTCTCTCCATAGGAGAAATAAGCCCCCTTAACCCTCCGGGGATGTTCTTTTATCAGCCTTGCGCTCAGGTACAATAGATGACGTAAGCAGAAGCCGGCCGGGCGCCGGAGAAATTCCTTCATAACCTGAAAAATAACTGATAAGAGAAAGGAAATAAAACGATGAACCAGATCTCTCAGAACAACGAAATAATTGAATACGATCGTGACGGGCAGCTCCCTGCGCCTGTTCAGGAAATGCAGAGCCGCAGTGCAGGCCCTAAAGATAGGGGAAACAGAAACGGCAAAGGCGGAGGCGCCTGGAAAGTAATTCTGATAATAGCAGCGGTGATAGTAACATTGGCGGTTATAGCAATGGTACTGCTTCAGCAGGCTATCGGAACCTTCGGAAAAATTGCTTATGAAAATTCACCGGCAGGTTTTGCAGACAGAGCAGAAGGCTTCTTTGAGGAAGGCTTCACCCCGGCAGAATCCCAGCAGCTGACAGTTATCCAGGTGGAAAATGAGCTTAAGGACATAGGAGAACTTGCCACCTACAAATATGAGTACACCGATTGCCAGGATGTTAAGGAGGTCAAAAAAGTTCTCTGGGACATGATAGACCTGACAAGCACCATGAAGCTTCAGTACTCGGGTGTGATCAAAGCCGGATATGACCTGGATGATGTTGACGTGAAGGTCAGCAATGAACTGAGGGCAATCATAGTAACTCTGCCGCTCAAGGCACAGATTCTTGATAATTATGTGGAAATTGACAGCGTGGAAGTGGTTGAAGCAGAAGAGAACATATTTAATCAGTTTGAACAGGACAGTGCCGTAAATTATCTTGAAAACAGCCGGGCAGAAGCCCTTAAAAAGGCAGAAGATGACGGCCTTTATGAAAAGGCAGAAGAACACCTGAAAGAAATAATCGAAGAAAAGCTGAACGGATTTGATTATAAGGTTATGTTTCTGTAAAGGAAATCACCATGGATGTAAAAACTCGTATTAAGATCTGCCTTCTGCTGGAAAAACAGAAAAAAAAAAAAGATGCCGGGGAAGGCACGGAAAAACAGGACACAAAGAATCAGAAATCAGATAGTACAGGCAGCAGATAGGCTGCACCGCACAGAAAGGGAGACAAACAATGAGAATGAATTTAACAAAAGCAAATACAAAATGCCAGGAATTCTTCACCGCAATGGGAGACGGAGTGAGCGATTTCACAAATACTGTAGGAACGGATGTAAAAAGATCTTTTCGCCGTATAGAAGCGCTTGATGCAGCAGATAACATGACAGCTTTTCAGAAGCTGGGACGCGGTGCACTGGAGATCGCAAATCTGCTGGATCCGGCTGCCTGGGCAGAAAATCATCCCGAATACATCCGCACGGTGAGCGCAGCTGTTCTGGGTGTGGTAGGAGTTGAGGTCCCGGCACTTCTTCCGGCAGCAGCAATACTGGCGGCATGGGATAATGATGCTCTGGCTGCAAAGGCATTCTGGTGGATCAACAGGTTCTGCCCGCCGTATCTTATCCGCAAAGCTCTTGAAAAAGCTGCCGGAAAAAACGCTGACGTGATTTTTGAAGAAGAAACAGTCGGATACGGCTTCGAGAACGGGGCAGACAGGGACATGGAGTTTAATGCAGCAGTGTAAAAAAACGGGCGAACTGTGTTCGCCCGTACTTTTATTTTATATCATTTGTTATGAACATGGCATCCCCGAAAGAGAAGAACCGGTAGCGCTCGCGAATGGCTTCTTCATAGGCATCCAGCATGATCTCCCTTGAAGAAAGGGCCGAAACAAGCATAAGGAGAGTAGACTCCGGTAGATGGAAATTGGTGATCAGGCATTCGGTGATCTTAAATCTGTATCCCGGATAAATGAATATGTCAGTCCATCCCGAAGCCGCCTTCATATTGCCGTTTTCATCTGCAACTGATTCAAGAGTACGCGTTGAAGTGGTTCCTACGCAGATGATGCGTCCTCCCTCAGCGCGGCATTTATTTATAAGTGCCGCGGTCTCTTCATTTACCACATAAAACTCAGAATGCATGTGATGATCCAGCACATTTTCTTCTTTTACCGGGCGGAAGGTGCCAAGTCCCACGTGAAGTGTGACTTTCGCAATATGAACACCCTTTGCCTCAATTCTTTCCAGCAGTTCATTTGTAAAATGCAGGCCGGCCGTAGGAGCAGCGGCAGAGCCGTCATGGACGGCATAAACCGTCTGATAGCGGTTCTTATCTTTAAGCTCATGCGTGATATAAGGCGGCAGAGGCATCTGACCGAGCTGATCAAGGATTTCTTCAAAAATTCCGTCATATGTGAATCTGATAAGACGGTTGCCCTCTTCAACGATGTCGATGATCTCGCCCTTCATCAATCCGCCGAAATCAAAGGTGTGGCCCACGCGGGCTTTCTTTCCGGGCTTGACAAGGCACTCCCATGTGCTGTCATTTTTGCGCTTCAGAAGAAGTATCTCCACAGAAGCTCCGGTATCTTCGCGGATACCGAAAAGACGGGCAGGAATGACCTTTGTATCATTCAGCACCAGGCAGTCGCCCGGGTTCAGGTAATCTATGATATTGCTGAAGGTTTCATGCCTGAATTCGCCTGTATTTTTATCAACGACAAGAAGTCTTGATGACGAGCGGTCATCAAGCGGGTCCTGCGCTATAAGTTCTTTTGGAAGGTCGTAATAAAAGTCTTTTAATAACATAGCTGTTCCATTCTATCACAATTTTTTAAAAAACCAAGTAATTAAGGAAAAAAGCAGTAAAATGTGGTATCATCGGAAACATAAAAATTTATGAAAAATATCATCGGAAATGTCTCAGTATAAAAAGAATAACTTCATATATAAAGCACGCAGAACACTGAAAAAAATATCGTCGGTGACAAAGGAATTCTTCATCCGCATGCGTGTTTCTCCAAAAAGAAGAAGGAGGGCAGAGGGCGGCCGTGAAAAGGCCGATGCGCTGACTCTCTTCTGGTTTCCGCTCATATTCATATATGGCGAACTGATGCTCCGCCTTGTGACCGGAACCCCTTTCTTTTCGCATATCTTTCTTCCTATAGGTTTCGGCTTTGCATTCGGAATGCTTTTTTCCATAGCAATAATGCTGTGGAAGCCGAAGACCAACAGAACGGTCACGATCATTCTTTCAAGCGTTACTCTGGCCTTCTACTGCATGGAAGGAATCCTCAGGAATACATTCAGCGTTTTCTTCAGCTTTGCAAGCATCACAAAGGGCACAAAAGGCGTTGTAAATAATTATCTGGGCGATATGATCGTAACTATCCTGGGTAACTTCCATATAGTAGTGCTCATGGCGCTGCCTGTGGTTTTCTACTGCCTGTTGGGAAAGAAGCTGGTCCGCCCGCACAGATATAAATGGCCTATGGCGGCAGCCTTCCTGCTGGGATCACTCCTGCTTTTCGGCATTACCACTTTTTTTGCCGCCACCGGCAAAAGCGGACTTGTATATGGAAAAAACTATGATTTCAATGCGGCCACGGCCACGTTCGGACTGAACCCTTCACTGAGGCTTGACCTGGCTTACGCCGGAAAAAAGACCGGCTTTGTGGATGTTGAGCCGGAGGAAACAAAGCCTGAAGCAGAATCCGAAACCGAGACAACTCATGAGGGCGGTGAGAAGCCGACAGAAGCAGAAAAAATGATAAGCGGCGTAAATGCCATGGATATAGATTTTGAAGCTCTGGCGGCAAATGAAGAGAACGATGCTTACAGAGAGCTTGATCTGTATGCGGCAAGTCAGACCCCATCAGACAAAAATGAATATACAGGGCTTTTCAAAGGGAAAAACCTTATTCTCATAGCAGGCGAGGCATTCAACGATTCCTTTGTATGTCCTGAGCTTACGCCTACGCTTTACAGGCTGCTCCATAACGGAATATACTGTTCCGATTTTTACCAGCCGGCCTGGGGCGGCAGCACTATAACGGGCGAGTATTCACTGCTTCTGGGACTGGCTCCTCTGAACGCAGTGGATACGATATATCAGACTGAGGGTGAAAATCTTTATTTCACCATGGGAAATCAGCTTCAGAGGCAGGGATACTTCAGCATTGCTTTCCACAACGGCGATTACGATTTTTATGACCGTCAGTATACCCATACAAACTTCGGCTACGATACCTGGATGGCTTTGGGCAGCGGTCTTGAGGAATATACGGAGCTCTGGCCTTCTGATGATAAATTCGTTGATAAGACAACAGACCTTTATATGGATAAATCGCCTTTCAGCATCTACTGGATGAGCATATCGGGCCACTGCACATACGAGCCTGACGATGAGCTGACCGCAGAGTATTACGATCAGGTCAATGCCGTTTATCCGAATCTGAAGGAGACTACGAAATATTACATCTGTTATCAGATGGCTTTTGAAAAGGCTCTTACGATCATGGTGGAAAGGCTGGAAAAGGCCGGCATTGCTGATGATACTGTTATCTGCATGTGTCCTGACCATTATCCGTATGGCCTTGCGCAGGGAAGCTTCGGCAATACAGATGATTATCTGAGCGACCTTTACAATATCCGTGACGATTTTGACGGAAACTATGACAGGAGCGGAATGATACTCTGGTCAGGCTGCCTTGAGAATGAAAACAGTGATATGGCGTGTGAGGTAAGTACTCCGGTCAGCAGTCTGGATATTCTGCCTACACTTTCAAATCTTTTCGGAGTTGAATATGACTCCAGGCTTCTTCCGGGAAGGGATATTCTTTCTGAAGAGGCTCCGCTCGTTTTCTGGCTTGACAGAAGCTGGAAGACCGACAAGGGCTATTATAACGGAAATTCCGAAGTTTTTACGAAAGCAGAGGGGGCTGAGATCGAAGATGAAAATGCTTATGCTGAGCGTATCAGCAAGATAGTATCAAACAAGATTAATTTCTCGGCTGAAGTTGTAGACAGTGATTATTACACGCACCTTTTCGGGCCGGATGAATAAGCCGCAGAACCGCCTTCGTGACAAAGTTGTAAACTGCGTAAAATCTTGACTAATAAAGGGTTTTGGCTTATCATCTATTGGTTAAACAAACTGCTTGCAAAAGCTATAAATACAGAGGAATAAAAAATGAAACCGATTTACAATCACAAAGAAGTTGAAAAAAAGTGGCATGACATCTGGGAAGAGCATCCAATCAATGTAGACGACGGCAAAAAAGAAAAGTATTACTGTCTGGATATGTTCCCGTATCCGTCAGGAAGCGGACTTCATGTAGGCCATTGGAGAGGCTATGTTATCAGTGATGTATGGAGCCGCTACAAGCTTATGCAGGGTTACTATCTTATCCATCCGATGGGATGGGATGCATTCGGTCTTCCGGCAGAAAACTACGCCATCAAGATGGGCGTTCATCCGGCAAAGAGCACGGCTGAAAACATTGCCAACATCAAGCGCCAGATGAATCAGATAGCTGCTATTTATGACTGGGACAGGGAAGTAAATACTACTGACCCTGAATTCTATAAATGGACACAGTGGATTTTTGTACAGATGTTCAAGGCGGGCCTTGCATATGAAAAGGAAATGCCTATCAACTGGTGTCCTTCATGCAAGACGGGTCTTGCAAACGAGGAAGTTGTCAACGGAAAATGCGAGCGCTGCGGTGCCGAGGTTACAAAGAAGAACCTGAAGCAGTGGATGCTTAAGATAACCGCCTATGCCGACAGGCTCCTTGAAGACCTGAATAAGCTTGACTGGCCTGAGAAGGTTGTCAAGATGCAGAGCGAATGGATCGGCAGATCATACGGAGCAGAGATAGACTTCGCGGTTGACGGAAGCGACAAGAAGATCACTGTATACACAACCCGCCCTGATACGCTTTACGGAGCAACATTCATGGTACTTGCACCTGAGCACGAACTGGCAGCAGGTCTTGCAACACCTGAACAGAAGGCGGCCGTTGATGATTACATTTACCAGACGTCTGTAAAATCATCTGTTGACAGGCTTCAGGATAAGGAAAAGACAGGTGTCTTCACCGGAAGCTATGCTGTCAACCCGCTTAACGGAGAAAAGGTTCCGATCTGGCTGGCAGATTATGTTCTTGCAGATTACGGAACAGGTGCCATCATGTGCGTTCCTGCCCATGATGACAGAGACTATGAGTTTGCAAAGAAATTTGACCTTCCTATAATCCAGGTAATCGCTCCTGAGGGAAAAGAACTTCCTGATGAGGATCTTCCTTATGTAGGAACCGGTGTTGTTATCAATTCAGCAGACTGGACAGGCCGTGACAGCGCAGAACTTAAGGCAAGCGCTCCTGAGGAAATTGAAAAAGCCGGTCTCGGAATAAAGAAAGTAAATTATAAGCTTCGTGACTGGGTGTTCTCCCGTCAGAGATACTGGGGCGAGCCTATTCCTATTGTTCACTGCCCTAAGTGCGGAAACGTTCCGGTACCGGAGGATCAGCTCCCTCTGCTTCTTCCTGACGTTGAAAGCTATCAGCCGACAGGCACAGGCGAGAGCCCTCTGGCAGGCATTGAAGAGTGGGTCAACACCACATGTCCTTGCTGCGGAGCACCTGCAAAGAGAGAGACAAATACCATGCCTCAGTGGGCAGGTTCATCATGGTACTTCCTGCGTTATGTAGACAGCAAAAATAAAGAAGCCCTTGTTTCCAGGGAAAAGGCTGATAAATATCTGCCTGTGGATATGTACATCGGCGGCGTTGAACATGCCGTACTTCATCTTCTTTATTCAAGGTTCTACACAAAGTTCCTGAAGGATATAGGAGTTCTTGATTTTGACGAGCCGTTCCAGAAACTGTTCAACCAGGGAATGATCACCGGAAAGAACGGAATCAAGATGAGCAAGTCAAAAGGCAATGTTGTATCACCTGATGACCTTGTACGTGACTACGGCTGCGATGCCCTCAGGCTTTATGAGCTTTTCGTAGGCCCTCCTGAGCTTGACAGTGAGTGGGACGAGAGGGGAATCGACGGCGTTTACAGGTTCCTGTGCCGTCTGTATACGCTCATCGTTTCAAGCGCCGAGGCAGACGTAAAGGCAACTCCTGAAATGATCAAGCTCAGGAACAAGCTTGTAAAAGATATTACAAAGCGTCTTGAAACATTCAGTCTGAATACCGTAATAAGCGGATTCATGGAGTACAGCAACAAGCTGGGTGATATCGCAAAGAAGGAAGGCGGAATAGATAAAGAAACCGCAGAGACTTTCATAAGGCTTCTTGCTCCGTTTGCTCCTCATGTGGCTGAAGAAATGTGGCAGGCCTGCGGAAATGAAAAGAGCGTATTTGATGCGCAGTTCGGCTGGCCGACATATGATGAAGCACTCACAAAGGATGATGAGATAGAGATAGGCGTTCAGGTGAACGGAAAACTCAAGTGTACGATCACTATTCCGGCGGATGCTGACAAAGACAGTGCAATTCAGGCAGCAAAGGAAGCCCTGGGCGATAAACTTTCAGGAAACATCGTCAAGGAAATCTATGTTCCTGGACGAATTGTCAACATAGTTGCCAAATAAACAGAAAACATTTTTTTGAACGTACACACGCAGCCGCGTGTGTACGTCCGGTTAAAGGACATGGTACCCATACTTATTAAAATCGTCGTAATAATAATTCTCATAGTGCTCTCCGCCTTTTTCAGTTCAAGCGAGACAGCACTGACCACCATCACCTCACTCAGGGTGAGAGCTCTTGTTGACGCCGGCACAAAGAATGCTGATGTGCTTTCGCATGTGCTTGAACGCAAGGATAAGATGCTCAGCGCAATCCTCATCTGCAACAACATAGTAAACCTTGCAGCATCGGCCATTATGACAGTGCTGGTTGAAGAGCTTTTCGGAAACACATGGATAAGCGTGGGAACCGGAGTGCTCACAATCCTCATTCTCATATTCGGAGAGGTTGCCCCAAAAACTATGGCAACAATGAAGGCCGAGAAAATTGCCCTGAGATACTGCGGCATTGTCAATGCCATTATGATAGTACTTACTCCTCTGGTTGCTGCCATAAACTGGCTGTCAAGGGGCGTACTTAGAATATTCGGCGTTAAGAAGATCAACGATGAAACGTCCATAACAGAGGAGGAGCTGAGAACGATCGTTGAGGTCAGCCAGGAGGAAGGCCTTATTGAGAAGGAAGAACAGGAGATAATCAACAATATCCTTGATTTTTCGGATACCGTTGCCCGTGAGATTATGGTACCGAGAATAAATGTAGTCTCGGTAAGAATTGACGATACATATGAAGAAGTTGAAGAAGCATTCCGCGAGAACTTCTTTACGCGTCTTCCGGTTATGGATGAAGATGGCGAAAAAGTAATGGGAATACTCAACATGAAGGATCTTGTCTTCCTGGATGAGCAGAAATTCAATGTCAGGGATTTCATGAGAGAGCCCGATTACACATTTGAAAACAAGCATCTTACGGATCTTTTCCATGAGATGAAGGACGGTCATATTGCCATGATGGTGGTGCTTGACGAATACGGCAGCATGGCGGGAATAGTCACTCTTGAAGATGTTCTTGAAGAGATCGTCGGAGATATAAGGGATGAGTACGATGCTTCCGAGGCGGAGGAAATCGTCAAAGTAAAGGATGGTGAGTACCTCATTCAGGGCCATGTGAGCCTGGATGATGTTAACGATGCGCTCGGCACGGAGTTTGACTCCGAGGACTATGATTCAATAGGAGGGCTCCTGCTTGAAAAGCTGGGAAAACTTCCTGAACAGGGCGATTCGGTTGAAGCCGGAAATATAAAGCTCATTGCCGAAAAAGTCGTTGATATGAGGACCGAAACTGTCCGGATCATTTTATGAGCGGAGATCTTCAGAAAAAACTTAATATTGGACTAACAGAGGCCGAGGTCAGCGAAAAAACTGCTGCCGGCCTGGTAAATAAGGATCTGAACATAAAGACAAAGTCTTATGCTCAGATTTTTAAGGATAATACATTTTCCCTGTTTAACCTCATAAATACAATACTTCTTGTCTGCATAATCATCTCAGGCTCTATTAAAAATGCACTTTTCTTCGGAGTTGTCATCTGGAACTTTGCACTGGGCTCCATCCAGGAAATCCGCGCAAAAAGGACAATAGATAAGCTTTCGCTCCTCACGGCACCAAAGGCTTTTGCACTGAGAGACGGAAAAATAAAAGAGATACCTGCAAAGGACATAGTCCTTGGGGAAATCATGCAGCTTAAAAGCGGGAACCAGGTGTGCGCCGACTGCGTATGTCTGGAAGGAACCTGCCAGGTGAATGAAAGCCTGGTAACGGGAGAGAGTGATCCGATACTTAAAACCGCAGGTGATCACCTGCTTTCAGGCAGCTACATCGTTTCCGGAACAATAAAGGCAGAAGCTGAGCATATAGGCGAAGATAATTACGTAAGCAAGATAACGCTTGGGGCAAAGTACGTTAAAAAGAATAATTCAGTCATACTGGGTTCGGTTAAAAACGTTGTAAAAATAGTGGCGATCGCACTTATACCGCTTGCAATAGCAATGGTATTCAAGAATTTCTTTGTGATAGACCAGGGCTTTTCAGAGGCAATGGTAACCACGGTAGCCGCCGTTTCTGCAATGATCCCGGGAGGTCTGATCCTTCTTGTAAGCACTGTCATGGCAGTGAGCGTTGTGCGCCTTTCAATGCACAGAACCCTTGCCCAGGATCTTTACTGTGTGGAAAACCTTGCGCGTGTGGATGTGCTCTGCCTTGACAAAACGGGCACCATAACCGAGGGCAGCATGCGTGTGGAAGAAATCTGTCCGGCCGGGCAGGAACAGGATGTTTCCGCGCAGCTTCTTGACCGGATAAAAGAATTTGCCATTTCAATGAGTGATGAAAATTCAACCATTGAGGCAATAAGGACATATTTTGACATAAAACCGCAGGAGCGGAAAAACGCTCCGCGGCAGATACCTTTTTCATCTGACAGAAAGTGGAGCCTCCTTGAAACAGACGATGGTTCACTTATTCTGGGGGCCCCGGAGTTCATCTGCAAAGATATGGATGCAGAGCTTAAGAACCAGATAGGCAGCATAGAAATCCGCGGAAAAAGAGTGGTTGCTTTCGCACTTTCCAAAGGCAGGCCGGAGGGACGAAATCTTCCGGAGGATTTAAAAATAAAGGCACTTATCATCATAGGTGATAAGGTGCGTGAAAATGCCGGAAAGACCCTGGATTACTTTGAAGAGCAGGGTGTGACACTGAAAGTTTTATCAGGCGATAACCCTGTGACAGTTTCTATGATAGCCGGCGGAGCAGGCCTGGACGGAGCTGAAAAATATATTGATATGACCGGCATAACTGCATACGAAGAAATAGAAGAGATTGTTGAAAACTATACGATATTCGGCAGGGTAACTCCGTACCAGAAGCTTGATATAATCAAAGCATTAAAGGCACATGGGCACATCCCGGCCATGATAGGTGACGGCGCAAATGATGTTCTGGCCCTTAAGGAGGCAGATTGCTCCATAGCGATGCAGAGCGGGGCGGACGCAGCCAGAAATGTGGCCAGCATGGTACTTCTGGACTCTGATTTTGCCTCACTTCCGCTTGTTGTGGCAGAAGGCAGAAAGTCCATAAACAACCTTCAGCGCTCTGCAGGGCTTTATCTTACAAAGACAACTTACGCATTCATTCTGACGATCATTTTCCTGTTTCTGGCATTTGCATACCCGTTCCAGAACATACAGATAACGCTTATAGGCGTGGTGACCATAGGCATGCCTTCATTCTTCCTTGCCCTGGAGCCGAATAAAAACAGGATAAGGGAAAACTTCCTGAAGAATGTCTTTTCAATGGCCATACCAAGCGGCATTTTAAGCGCCGCAGCAATAATGGCGTCCGTGCTGACCGCAAGGGAGGCGGTGGGGGCAGGCCCTGAACAGGTGCAGACAATAGCAACCTTCACAACAATTCTGGTCGGCTATCTTGTGATCCTCAACATAGCGGGAAAAATGAACAAGTGGAAATGGATCATGATGGCCTGGATAGTGTTTGTGGCAGTCGGCTGTGTGCTGATATTCCCGAAGCTTTTCGGAATTGCTCAGCTGAGCCTTCAGATGTGGCTGATCGTGCTTGGAAGTGCGGCCGTGTTCTATATCCTGCACGCGGCAGCCATGAAGCATCTGGTTCCGAAGCTTGAAACAGCTGATAAAACGCAGAAAAAGCAATAAACATTAATCCCGGAATATAACTAATAGTAGATAGAAAAAACAGTTCGGAGAAATAAAAAGGAATACAGAATATGAACGAAAAAATACTGACGATCACAATACCGGCATACAATTCTGAGGGATGCATTGAGAAAGGCCTGAACTCATACCTTTATGCAGACGGCAGCCTGGATCCGCGCCTTGAGCTGATCATTGTAAACGATGGTTCAACAGACAGAACGGGAGAGATAGGCAAAGAGTGGGCAGAAAGATTTCCTGAAAACATAGTCCTGATCAATAAGGAAAACGGCGGACACGGCTCCGGGATAAATGCAGGCATTGACGCTGCATCGGGAAAATTTTTCAAGGTTATCGATTCTGATGACTGGATTCCGGAAGGCAGTCTTAAATCTGTGCTTGATACGCTTGAGGAAATCCTTGAAATTGAAGCCGATAATGCGGATGAGGAGGAGCCTGTTTTTATCGACGCAGTTATCACAGGTTATCATACTGTGAACATTGCATCCGGCGCTGTCATAGCATACGGAACCGGACAGCAGATGCCTCCTTCTGAGGAACAGATAAAGAACCTTGGCCAGGCTTATGCTGACCTTCCTATTTTCGGACCGAAGGCAATGTCCATGGATGAACTGGTTGCTGATGTTAACAATATCCCTGCAGTTCAGTCATTCCACGGGATTATGTATAAAACAGAATTCTACAAAGGCATAGCCTTAAGAATGAGCGAAAAAGTATTCTTTGAAGATCAGGAATATGCTGTACTTCCATTCGCTCACGTCCGTTACGCGGCACTCCTTCCTGACTTTTTCTACGAGTACCAGATAGGCAGCGCAGACCAGAGCGTTAACTTTGAAAATCAGGCAAAGCGTGCGCCTCAATTCCGCCAGGTTGTCGAACGCATGGTGGATTACCATCTGAGCCACGAAATGACATCTTCCCAGGATGAATTCCTTGAGTGGCGCATAGCAAACGCAGTGACCAGCTATTATGCAGCCGTTATAGTTAAGAATCCGGATAAGGAAAACGGCATTAAGCTGGCAGAGGATTTCCACGCATATATAGCTGAGAAAGAGCCGAGAGTTGCTGAAAGAGCCGAAAAGAAGTACCAGAGCATGCTGAAATTTGGAAAGAGCAAGCTGACCGTGAAGCTTTACGGTGCGCTTTTCAACTCAAAGCACTTTGGAAAGTTCAAGGAAAGATGGGTTAAATGATCAGACAAGATATTTGTTCACAAACGGGATTTTGTTCAGAACCCAGGAGATTCCAAGTGAAACAGCAAGGACTGCAAGGGAGATGACCGGAACAGAAAGCCACGGCGTGAATGAAAGAGAGTCAAACCCGAAAAGCATTTCTAAAAGTTCTATGATGAGAGCGTGCACAAGGTAAGCACCGAATCCGTATTTTGAAAGAGCTGCAAGAAGAGGACCGAGCTTCTTTCCGGCAAGCGGAAGGCTCATAAAAAGAACAAATACGGCAAGAGATTCAAGGAAAACGGTGGCTGTAAGATAACTGTAATAGCGGCTTACGTTTTCACCGGTCTTCATGGAACCGAAAAGATTAAGAAGCATTGAAATGATAAAACCGGCGGCGCCCAGAATGTAAATGATGGTGCGCTGCTTTTTATTTATTGATGTACGGCTGATACAATGGCCAAGCACAAAGTAACCCGCATATCCGAGGAAAAGGTCGGGATGCATATTGTCATATATATTTCCGAAAGCATTTACCGCATCAAGAAACCCTCCTGATGTGAAATCCCTGAAAACCTGAAGCAGCTGCGGAATGAAAAAGGCAAAAACAAACGCAAAGAACAGAAAATAATGCTCAGCTTTTTCGTTCATTACTATCTGCCTGATGAGAGGCGTAAGTATATAAAGCCCGATGATCATCGGAAGAAACCAGAGATGATAATGGCCTTCAAGGCTGTAATATAAAAGATCGCGGATACTAATGTTGCCGGACAGAACGCAGGCAGCAACAGCATAAACAACCGTCCAGAAAACAAAGGCCACGGCACGCCTTAATACATACTTACCGTAAAGCTTTTTAAGCGGGATATCGCGGCCAAGAAAAAGAGCACCGCTTATCATTACAAAAGCAGGAACACAGAAACGTGAAATGCCGCCGTAAAAATTGAAGGCCTGCCAGGAGGCAGTATCCGCTCCGACAGAATTCCAGTTCTGGCCTGAAAGATGGACCATGACCACGGCAAAAAGCGCGAGGAGCCGCAGGTAGTCCAGATATGCAGTTCTTTCGGAATTTTCGCCCATATATGCCTCTGATCAAAGAAAAATCTGTGTACAATCATAAACTATGGAATGATTTTGTGGAAGTGTTTTTGTTGAAAAAAGAAACGCTTCTTTTTATAATAAGAAAGCTGGGGAGTTTATTTTTGTGAAGAGCCGGAGCGGAATCTTAACGAGCATACTGATAGTCCTCATCCTGGCAGCGTTAGTGGCGCTGGGTGCCATCCGCGTGGGAAAAAACAGGGTAAGAACAGA
>JAZUFV010000189.1:0-2005 GCA_045640845.1 Lachnospiraceae bacterium | reverse complement strand
CATTTTTAGGTGGTTGGCCGCCACCAGTGGCTTACAATGCTTCAAAAACCCCGTCGAAACCTTTACAACCCCGTAAAGGCTGCTTAAAGTTTTAAGCTTTGTTATTTTAACATGACTTTAGTTTTTGTACAGTGAATTTTTTGTGGCCAGCCAAATTAATCGCAAAAAAATTTTCATTGTGATACAATTCACGGGATATGTTTAATTTCTTATTTTTCGTAAACAGCATACTTTTCGGAGTGGGGCTTGCCATTGACGCATTTTCTGTATCAGTGGCGAACGCCATGAATGAAAAACACATGAAGGCCGGCCGTATGTGCGCCATAGCCGGTACCTTCTGCGGCTTCCAGATAGCGATGCCGCTCATCGGATGGCTGTGTGTAAGAACTATTATCCGGGTCTTCAATGTCTTCCAAAAATTTATTCCGTGGATAGCATTGGCGCTTCTGCTGTTCCTTGGCATAAAGATGATCGTGGAATCAGTAAAGGGCGGAGAAGAGGAAAAACCGGCAGTAGGCTTCTGGGCGCTGATGCTGCAGGGAGTGGCAACTTCAATAGATGCCCTGAGCGTAGGATTTACCATATCCGAACTGCCGTGGCAGGCTGCCCTTACGGAAGCCGTTATTATAGGCATAGTCACATTCGGCATATGTATGATAGGTCTCATACTCGGTAAAAAGATAGGAAACATTGCCAAATTCCGCGCCGGGATACTTGGCGGCGTCATACTTATAGCAATCGGAATAGAAATATTTATAAAAGGAATGTTCTTTTAAATGAAACGTGTAAAAGCTGTAATCTGTGTTTTGTTGGCAGGAATATTCTGGGGATGCATATCCCTGTTTATGTATGGGCTGGCTGACTGCGGGATATCATCAAACGGAATAGTATCACTGCGGATGTTCCTGGCAGCCATTGTCTTTCTGATTTATCTTCTGATAAGAGACAGGGAAAAAATATGTATTGATTTCAGGGATATATGGATGTTTGTACTCACCGGCGTGGTGAGCGTTGCCATATTCAATCTCATGTATTCATATACGGTGATCAGCAGTGAGGCCACCATAGGAGTTGTGCTTCTTTATACTTCACCTATATTTACCATCATACTATCTGCCATTTTCCTGAAAGAAAAGATTACCATAAAAAAGATTCTGGCGGTCATTCTGGTATTTGCAGGCTGCCTGATGGTTTCAGGCTTCATAAACGGCATGCCGTCCATATCATTCCCGGTGCTTCTGACAGGAATGGGTGCCGGCCTCTTCTGGGCGGCGTATACGCTTTTTTGCAGGATACCGCTTAAAAAATACAGCAGCATGACAACCTCGCTCTGGTCGATCATATGTGCGGCGGTGGCAATGCTTCCTTTTGGAATAGCTGACGAAATACCGGCAAAGATAGCGGCGGATCCTGAGATATTGCTCTGGGGGCTGGGGATAGCGATCGTGTCTACGGTTGCTCCTTACGCACTTTATACATCCGGACTCCAGTACATGGAAGCCGGAAAGGCGGCCATTCTTGTTACGGTTGAACTGGTCACAGGGTCACTTATCGGCATGGTTGTATTCCGTGAATCCCACGGATTCCTGAAAATTCTGGGAATAGTGCTGTGCGTGGCAGCGGTAGTTTTGCTGAATGTGAATTTTGAAAAGAAGAAAAATTAATTGAAAAAGTGTTGACTTTGGAAAACCATTGTTGTATTATAACACTCGCGTCGTGATTGCAAACGTGGTTGCGGCACATGCGATAGTAGCGCAGTTGGTAGCGCGCCACCTTGCCAAGGTGGAGGCCGCGGGTTCGGACCCCGTCTATCGCCTATTTTTTTGCCCGGAAGCCGGAAAGCTTCCGGACGTTTTTATTTTTATTATGCAATCCTGTTAATTATGTTATATTTTATCTGTATACAGAAAGGAAACGGACATGCAGAAATTAGCGGTCATTACCGGAACAAACGCATCAGGAAAGAGCGGGCTTGGAATTGAACTGGCAAAACTTTTTGAGGCAG
>JAZUFV010000188.1:0-15867 GCA_045640845.1 Lachnospiraceae bacterium | reverse complement strand
TGTCTTCCTAAGACCGCTTGGCCTCCGACTTCGATGAACCTGACCGTGATGTATATCTTTATGATTATGAGCAGGAAGAACAGGAAGATTACGGGCAGGAAGAACAGGAAGAAGCAGACGAGGATAATTAATGCCTGAAGCAGGAAAAACCTCAGGAAAAAGAATATGGCTTCTGTGCCTCATAAGCCTTCTGGCTTCGGGGGCCATTTTGCTGGTGATTTTTGCATTGACCGGCAACATGGGAACGGGCAGTCAGTCCCTGGCAATAATGGATGCAGAAGTTCAGTATGTTGATTTCTTCAGCTGGCTGAAAAATGTTTTTGCCGGAGAAGATTCCATCATCTATTCATTCAAAAAAGGCCTGGGCGGAACGGGAATAGCCCTCTTTGCATATTATCTGGCATCGCCATTCAACATTCTGGCAGCCTTGTTTTCGAAGGGGCAGATGCCGGTATTCATTGACCTTCTTTTCCTTCTCAAGGTAATGGCCGCATCGGCAGCTTCATGCTTTGCGATATACAGGCGTTTCCCGAAAATAAAAGAAAGAACAGCGGTTATTCTGGCAGTGGGGTATTCCCTCATGCACTGGAGCCTTTGCCAGTCAAGCAACATAATGTGGCTTGACGGAGCATATATGCTGCCGCTCATCCTGCTTGGAGTATACAGGCTGGTCAGAGGAAAAAATATTGTCCTGCTTTCAGTGACAGCAGGACTTTCAATAATATTCAACTGGTACACAGGCGGCTTCAACTGTATCATAGCTGTTTGCTGGTTCATAGTTGAAATGATCATCTTCAGATATGCCGGGGGAAAAGAAAAAATCATCCCGTGTGCAGTCAGGTTTATCATTTCAATGCTGCTGGGAGTTCTTCTCAGCATGGTCATTTTCCTTCCGAACATACTTGCGCTGAGAGAAGGAAAGGGCTCATCATTCGCTCTTTCGGGGTTCATGGGCGGCTTCCTTGCCAACCCTCTTAATATCATCAGGAACAACGCAGGCGGCGTCTATAATTTCTACGGAGTGGGAGAGGCTTCGGTGTTTGCGGGCAGCCTGGCATCAATCGGCGTTGTTTCACTCTTCAGATCAGCCGCATTTAAACTTAAAGAAAAAATCCTGGCAGCGGGAATTATCATATTCGGAGTGCTTACATTCTTCCTGCAGCCGTTTTACTTTATATTTACGCTTCTTAAGGAAGTGGAAAGCTACCAGTACAGGCATGAGTACGTGATAACGCTGATGCTTGTTTTTCTGGCCGCATGGTATTTTGAAAGATTTGACGGCTCACGCAGGGAAAGAGCAAAGCTGTTTCAGAATGCCTGTTTCCTTGCGGCGGCGATAGTAATACTGAATATAGCATTCCCTAATGATGACAGGGACATTGCCGGAATAATAACCACCTGCATCTGTCTGCCGCTTATGGGACTGTTCATTTTCCTTGATAAAGAAACGGGGAAAAAGCGTATTTTCCCTGCAGTACTTGCTGTCATTGCGGCTGCCGAGCTTTTTGCGGGAGCATTTGTGACCGTAAGATGTTATAACAATGACTTTAACATTGTCTCTGAATATGAAGCCTATGCCGCCGAAATGGAAAAATTTGCGGACGATATAAAGGCTGAAGACGGCGGCCTTTACCGTATAAGCGAGACCTCCCACCGTGATAAAAGCAGCAAATCTGCCTGCCTTAATGACGGGCTTGCATTTAACCTGATGGCAAATACAACATATTCATCGTGCACAGAGTATGTTCAGGTGCAGCTTCTTGAAAGGCTGGGATACAAAAGCTGGGCAGGTGTCTGCAACGTGGTGAACACGGCCATTCTGCCTTCGGATTCACTTCTTGGGGTACGTTATATCCTCTCAGACAGGGAAATTGAGGGCCTTGTCCCGCTTGAAGGGGAGTATGCCGGAAGAAAACTGTACGAAAATCCTTATGCTCTTCCTATGTTCTATACGGCTCAGCTCAAAGGAGATGCAGGATATGCAGGGAATACATTTGAATATATAAACGCACTTTATTCAAAGCTCACCGGAGAGGATGAAAAGATAATGCTTCCGGCGGAGGCAGAAGAAACAGAAGAAGGTTTTGCTGTCAGCATGCCTGAAGGGACCGATGCCCTTTATATGTCAATAGATGAAACTGCAGCTGTTTTTGATATTTATGAGGACGGAAATTATGTGACGGAAGCCGGAGGATGGCTTTCATCGGGAATAATCCACATCCCGCGGGAAGGAGAGAGCGTAAGCATCTCCATTGAAAACAGGGAAGGCGCATACGAAGGTGAGATACTTTTCTATGCGGTTTCAAATGAAAACCTGAAAAAGGCAGCGGAAAAGATCATCGCATCAAACGGGGTCTCGGATGCTGAGCTTTTTAAGACCAAAGCAAAAATAAATGTAACGGCAGAGGCCGGAGATGTGCTTATCACCCCGGTCGTGAACACGCCGGGCTGGACGGTATCCGTTAACGGTGCTGAGAAGGAAACCCTTGAATTTGCTGAGGGATTCATCGCCGTGCCGCTTGAAGAAGGCGCAAATTCGGTTGAGATGAGCTACCGGCTTCCGGGCCTTACGGCAGGCCTGATCCTCTCAATAGCCGCGCTGCTGGCCATTATTGCGGCGGGATTTACAAAGAAAAAGGCCGATGGTAAAATTATTTAGTTATGGGAAACGAAAGTATGCTGGGAACTGAAAAAAAGAGAAACGCCGGTCTGGATATTCTCAGGATCGTTTCGATGCTGATGATCACAATGCTTCATGCCCTCGGAAAGGGAGGAGCACTGTGGGAAACAGACATGATGACATTCAACTGGTATTATTCCTGGGGGCTTGAGGCAGTATGCTATGGTGCAACCAACTGCTATGTCCTTATTTCAGGATATTTTCTTGCCGCCTCAAAGGAAATGAAGTGGAAAAAAATCTTCAGCATCATGGCTGAAGTGTGGGTCTATTCCGTGGCAGTCCTTCTTATTCTTCTTGCCTTCGGATTCAGGCCTGACAGATATCAGATCATTTATTCACTGGTCCCGTTCTTTTCAAAAACATACTGGTTTATTGATGCGTACATCCTCATGTATGTGCTTCACCCATTCGTGAACCGGCTGCTGGATCATCTGAGTCAGAAAGAATACAAAAGGCTTCTTCTTATCGTATTTATATTCTTCTCGATTGCCCAGACTGTTACTCCTCATCCGGAATGGACAATGGACGATTCATGGGGTTACGGCATAATCTGGTTTGAATGCCTGTATCTTGCGGCCGCTTACATAAGGCGCTACGGGGTTTCGGAAAAGCTTTCAAAACTCAGATGCTTCTTTGGATTTGCAGGATGCTCTGCAGCTGTTCTGGTCTTCAGGACTGTTGTTCTTAAGTTAGTGTGGATCCTTGGCCTGACCGAAGCTTACGCTGATCTCTGGTATTCATACAACAGTGTTCCGGTATTTCTGGCAAGCATATTTATGTTCCTGTTCTTCCTGAAGCTTGATGTTAAGGAAAACAGGATAATATCGTTTGCGGCTGCAGCAACCCTTGCGGTATATCTGATCCAGGAACAGGGTTTCATGAGATCGGTTCTCTGGAAGGATATCCTGCATATTGACAGGTGGACAAATACAGCGCTTCAGCCGGTGATGGTGGTGGTCTATGCACTTGGCGTGTTCCTTGGCGGGCTGGTTATATCATGCCTTGTAAAGGGAGTTATCAAATTAATAAAAACTAAAAGGGCAGCGGCTGGAAAATGACGGAAGTACCGCGCTTGATGTGGACACTGAGAGCATGGTAAGGAGTGCTGACGGGAATACATATTGTGAACTGAAATGACGGGAAAACTTGCAGCAGGAAAAATAAACAGAATATCAAGGGCTGTCATACTTGTACTTTTCGGTGCATTTATCGCGGCTGCTTTTCTTTCAACATCAGCCTTTGATTTTAACGCTCCTTCCATACTTCAGAACGGCATGAGGGCTGTGCTTCTGGCTGCGGTCATTGTTAAATACATCACCGGCTGGATATCGGAAGGCTTCAAAGACAAGGCAAAAACGCTCATACTTCTGGTCATTGCCATCCTTCTGGCGGCAACAAGGCTTTTCAACAGTGTGGGCTCATTTATTGATGTGGGACTGCTGCTTTTAGCACTTAACGGAGAGGACTTTGAAAAGATCCTGAAGATATTCATGATAGTGCTTGCAGCCCTGCTTGTTGTAAGCATAATTGCTTCGTGCATGCACATAATAGAAAACTATGACAGCTATCACGGGGCTATGGCAAGGCATGCGTTCGGCACACGCTCCGCAACAGATTTTGCGGCATACTTTTTCTTCCTTGAGGTTTCGTGGATCGCCCTCAGAAGGGAAAAACTGAAGGTTATTGAATTCATAGCCATGGCAGCAGCAATCGCAGCAATTTTCGTCCTTTGCGACGCCAGAACAAGCGTCATCCTGATGTCAGTCACATTGCTTACGGCCATTGGCCTTAAACTGAGACACAATTACCTTGAAAAAAACGGAAAGGAAGCATCGCTTCTTCCGTCATGGGTGCTTTATATAATGGCATTTTCATTCATCATATGCGGAGCCTTTATGATCCTGGCAACCTATATGTATAAGGATGAGGGCATATCTGCATTGCTGAACCGCGTGATGACAGACCGGCTTTCAATGGGTAAGCTTGCCATGGATGATTACGGATTCAGCCTTTTCGGCAAGGTGATCGAAACCACCGGAGTTCCGGGAACGGCAGACTATTTCTATTTAGACAGCTCATATATATTTGTGCTCTTAAGATACGGCGTGACGGCATTCATCGCAGCCTGGGCCATCTTCCAGATACCGGCCCTGAAAGCGGCAAAGAACAAAGATTCCTGGACAGTGGCTGCCCTTACGCTTTTATCACTCAGCTTTATTATGGAACACCACATGATGCAGGTCTGCAATAATCCGTTCATTTTCCTTATTGCGGCGGCAGCACCTGGCCGCGAGCCGGCAGCAATATGCGGAGAAAAGAAGAAAACGGTCCCGGTAGTTATCACACTGGCAATATTCGTCATTGCGGCAACAGCGGCAGTGATCGGCTCAAGGCTTCCGGCTGATTACGGAACGATTGATGTCGTATCTCCTTCAACCGGAGGAACGGGATATGTACTGAACAAAAACACAGTGCAGGAAGTGCTCCTGCAGAAAGATATCTGCGGGATCGATATTGAGCTTGCGGGAACGCAAGGATTGTCTGACGGCCTGTTCTTCACAATGTGGGAGAGACCTGACTCCGTGAGGACAGAAGACATTGTAAAGGATCACCGGGTAACGATGATGCTGAAAAATGAGGAAATCAATCCGAACGGGTACACGAGGATACTGACTGACTATACCTTCAGTGCCTGGTATACGCATCAGTTTATGATTGAGCCTGTAAACGCTGAAGACGTGCTGATGGCTTATCCCGCTGAAAAGCTGAATGACTTCTGCAGACCGCTTTATACTGACGGTAAGGAAAACGGAAACAATGTGCTGAGCTTCAGACTGGTCTACAGATACAATAATATCTTTATGATGGTGTGGATATACATTCTGGCAATGGCGGCTGCATTTATTGTGGTGATTGCCGGAAAATCAAAAAGACGGACGGAGAACAAATGAACGACCTGATATCTGTCATAATACCTGTATATAACTGTGAGGAGTATCTGCGGGAATGCGTGGAAAGCGTTCTTTCGCAGTCCCATTCCGCACTGGAGATAATTGCTGTTAATGATGGTTCAACAGACGGCAGCGGAGCGCTGGCCGATGAGCTTGCGGCAGAGGATGCAAGGATCAAAGTGTTCCACAAGGAAAACGGAGGCCCTTCATCTGCAAGAAACCTGGCCATTTCAAAGGCCTCGGGAAAATATATCTTCTGCATAGACAGCGATGACTGCATTGAGCCGGGAACCCTGGAGACACTTTTTAATGCATGCGAAGAAAAAGGAGCCCAGATGGCTGTCTGCAGTTACAAGCGGTTTTCCGGTCAGTATGTCCCGTTTACATATGAGAATGTAAAAGAGGAAGTGCTTGATTCCCATGAGGCAACAAAACGGATGACCTGCGACATGGGCTTTTCGCACAGCTCCTGTGCAAAGCTTTATCTGGCATCGCTCTGGGAGGGCGTAACTTTCCCGGAGGGCAAGATCTACGAGGATTACCAGACCACATTCAGGCTTATCGCAAAGAGCCAAAGCATTGTGTACTGCGACGCACAGTATTACTGCTACCGCATCCACACGGGTTCCATAATGCGCTCAGGTATAACCCGGAAAAACCTTGAGCTCATAGATATATCGGAGAAGGTCACAGATGAGCTGACAGAACTGTATCCGCAGCTTAAGGAGCTGGTTGTATACCAGCACGTGAGGACATGCCTCAGGCTTTTGAAGAACATAATGAACGAGGGGAGGGATAAGTATCCCGAAACCCAGCAGCGTATTGTTGATTATGTCAGGCAGCAGAAAAATTTCATGTTGAAGTCGCCGGATGTAAAAACAGTTGATAAAATAAAAGTCGGATCGCTTTGCATAAGCCGCGGCCTGTTTCATTTCATATACAAAGTCAGCGGAAAGATGAACAATAACTTAGGAGACTGAAAGTTTTGGAAGAGAAGATTCTTACAATAAGCATTGCTTCATACAACGTGGAAAAGTACCTGGATAAATGCCTCGGTTCATTCATAGGTACGGATGTTTTTGACAGCCTTGAGATCATTATCGTAAACGACGGCTCAAAGGATGGCACCCTTGAGCTGGCAGGAAAATACGTGAATGAGTATCCGGGCGTGGTCCGTCTTATCGACAAGGAAAACGGCGGTCATGGCTCAACCATCAATGCCAGCATTGAGGCAGCAACCGGAAAATATTACAAGGTTGTTGATGCCGATGACTGGGTAAGCAAAGAAGGATTTGAAAAACTGGTGGCATTTCTTAAGGAAAATGATGTGGATCTGGTGCTGAATCCTTATCACTATGTTGACAGCGTTAAGCTGGTTCCGAGGTTCCTGCGGACTCCTTTTGAACAGAATGAGCTGGTGGGACAGATACTTCCGCTGGCTGAAAGAAAAGATGACGTCTTCATGGAAATGCATGCCATGACATACAGGACCGAAATCGTAAAGAAGATGGGGCCTGCCATAGATGAGAACTGCTTCTACGTGGATGTTGAATACGCAATGTTCCCTCTGGAGTTTGTAAATACAATGGTTACGCTTGATTTCCCTGTCTACCAGTATCTGGTGGGGATGTCGGAGCAGAGCGTGAATTCCGCAAATATGGTAAAAAGAAGGGCGCAGCATCTTAAGGTCCTGAAAAGGATAATTGAATATTACGAAGCAAAGAAAGATTCCCTTAGTGAAAAGACCAGGACCATAATAGCCGAAAGACTTAAAGGAATGGCCCAGACGCAGTATAAGATACTTTTCAGGGTTGAAGGAAAGGCCTCAAAGGCCGAAATCACCGAGTTTGATGCATGGCTGAAATCTGTTTCACCGGAAATATATAAAGGCACGGATGAGCCGGTCATGGACTTTGTGCGGGGCCTTCGGAAAACAGACTTCAAGGCATACGGGCTTTTTATGCTGGGAATGAAGATAAAATGGAAGCTTACGGGACAGTCGGATATCATATGAAAAGAACCGGATTTTTGCTGATTTTCATACTTGCAGCCTTACTGCTTTTTGGCTGTTCACAAAAGGAAGAGCCTCTTCCTGTTGTAACAGCGGACGAGCCTAAAGAGACAGAAACTGTAAAAGAGCTGGAAACCGGGTCAGAGCAGACAGAAGCTGCAGAGGCTTTTGATATTGCAATGAAAGGAGATTTCCCGGATCTTAAGCTTCCGGCGGCTGATGTTCAGCCTGAAGAAAGCTTTCGCGCGGGAGATGTCTGCGATTTTGAAGAAGAAGGAAACGCTTTTCTTTCGGCAGCCGGTTCGCCGTATCTTGAGCTTGGCGGAATCAAAAAGCCTTCGGAAAACGGAGGAGAGTTTTTCCGCCTTGATGCGGGTAAAAAAGAGGACTATTCCGACCTTAACAGCATATTTGCGGTAAGTACTGCAGGAGGAACGGTAAGGTTCCGTACAGATGCAGAAAAGATAATCATAAAAGCTGAGCTGAGGAATACCATAGCCGGATACCATCATATTTCAGACCGCGGAGCCTATGGGTTTGATGCCTACATCGGAACAGGTCAGGACAGGCAGTATCTCGGCGGAAGAATGCAGTTTATGACCGATGAGCCTTCAATGGAAGAAGAAATAGAGCTTCCGGGAGGCTTTCAGGAGATTATGATAGATCTTCCGCAGTATTCCGGAATATCGGAGCTTTATATAGGGTTCCCTGCGGACGCAATGGTGGCGGAGCCTTTGGAGAGAACATACGGGCCTATACTTTTTTACGGTTCATCCATAACACAGGGGGCATGCGCATCAAGGCCGGGAACATCTTACACGAATACCGTATGCAGGAAACTGGACTGTGACTGCATAAACCTGGGATTCAGTGAATCTGCCCTGGGCGAACAGTCTGTGGCGGAATACATCTGTACCCGGGAAATATCGGCTTTCGTGATGGATTATGACAACAATGCCGAGACCGCAAAGCAGCTTGCGGATACGCATTATGACTTTTACAAAACGGTGCGCGAAGGGCATCCCGATGTTCCGATAATAATGCTTACAAGACCATACTTTCTTCCGGAACTTTCCGATGAAGAGGCCGAAAGGCAGAAGGTGGTTTTTGATACGTACACGAAAGCAAAAGCAGAAGGCGATGAAAATGTTTATTTCATCTCAGCCGATGATATTTTCCCTTCCGAGGACAGGGATGCATACACAGTGGACAAGGTCCATCCGAATGATCTTGGTCACTATATGATGGCAAAAAAGACAGCAGAAGTAATATACAGGGCGTTAAATGAACAGTAAAAGCTTATTAAAAAACAAATTTTCAAAAGACCTTATTCTGGTGCTCCTGAGTAACCTGGTTACTCTTGCGGGAAGCATTGTTTCGGGAATGCTCATTCCCAAGATACTGGGCGTTGAAGGCTTCAGCTACTATAATATCTACGCACTTTATCTGACTTACACCTCAATGCTGCATTTCGGCTTTGTTGACGGTATTCTTCTAAAGTATGCCGGGCGTGAGTATTCAGAACTGGTGGGAAAGAAGTTCCGGAGATTTTCAAGATTTTATATCCTGTTCCAGACAGTGATGGCGGCAATCGTCATACTGCTTGCCCTCATTTTTGCAGCCGGCAAATACAGGATGGCTTTCATATTTGTGGGCGTGAACATGCTTTCAATAAATGTGATTTCTTATTACCAGTACGTATCACAGGATACGATGAGGTTTAAGGAACTTTCGGCCAGAAAAGTCATTCAGGCAGCTCTCAAGATCGTACTTGCACTTGCCCTGTGGCTTCTGGTTAAGAAGGGAATAGTAAGCAGCACGGCCGCAGATTTCTATATTCTGGGCGTCATCATTATAGACCTGCTCCTCGCCCTCTGGTACATCTATACGTACCGGGATATCACTTTCGGAGAGGCAGCACCGTTTGGAGAATGCAGGTCTGAGATATTCAGCCTCTTTAAAGAAGGCATCTTCCTCACGCTTTCATACTGGCTTTCAAACCTGATCTATGTTCTTGACAAGCAGGTGGTTTCCATGTTCTTTGATGAAACCACATACGGTATATATTCATTTGCCAATAAGCTTATCGCAACGGCCAGCAGCTTTGTCCTTGCCATTGCCCTTGTACTCTTCCCAAGGCTCAAGAGGCTCTCAAAGGAGAGGATAATCGAGACCTTCCCTCAGGGAATGGCTGCAATCTCAGCTGTCGCCTGCGGAGGCCTTGTGCTTTTCCAGCCGCTCTGCCTGATAATCGAAAGGTTTCTGGGAGAGTATACGGATTCTATCATTTACCTGAAGATACTGTTTCCGGGACTGGTGTTCATGTGCTGCATAAACATAATCATTTCCACATATTTCAACGCACTTAACAAACAGAGGGTATTCTTCTTCATCTGCGTGGCGGTGCTCGCAGTTGCAGCAGGACTCAATGCCGCTGCGTATACGATTTTCAGGACGCCTGAATATATCAGCGCGGCCCTGATAGTATCACTTCTGATCCTTTATATTGCGGGAATGGTTTATTTTGTGAAGGTGTACAAAGTCCTCTGGATAAGGAACCTTGTGTACATTATTCTGATGATAGTTCTTTACTACCTGAGCGCATTCCTTATCCGCTCAGAGTGGATCTCATTTGCCGCTTACGGAGTGGCATTCATAGTTATTACAGCTATTTTCTACGGGAAACAGCTGAAGGGATTCCTGAAAAACCGTAAGGCTAACGATAGTTCTGAAGAGTAGGCGTCTGGCTGATCTTCGGAACTGCCTTAACGCCGGGAGCCGTTGTTACCTGGAATGTAACCGTGAGGGTTTCTCCCGGTGAGAGGAAATACGGGAGCCTGTAAGCACACTCAAGATCATGGTAGTCTGTATAATTGAAGCCTACCGTGTTTCCGGTGGAGCTGCTGACGCCTCTGACATTCTTAATATTTCCGCCCATAGGAGCAAAGAGATGTATAAATGACCTCATGTCACCGCCGTCTGTTCCGACGATGTATTTCGAATTTTTCGTAATGTCTTTAGGAGCGGTGTTGGTGAAGCTTGCTTTAACATCGTATGTATAGATGTCACGGTCTTCATTGTAAACACCTTCTCCTATTTCGGAATTGATATCAAGGAACCATCCAAGCTTGCTTGATGTGGCGCAGCTGTAGAAAATGCCCACTTCAGGCTTATCCTCATAAAGATTAAGTGAACCCGAAAAACCTGAGTCAATGGAAATCTGCTGCTTCTCTTCATCTGAAAACCAGAGCTGTATGGTACGGTCATCGCGGCATTCGCGCGCAATATCAAGCACCTGAGTGAGTGCGTCAAGAGAGATATTTGAAAAGAGAGTGCTTATGATCTTGCTGGCAGCCTCGGAAAAGAGTGCATCTGCCTGCTGATTCCGCAGGTCAAGTTCATGCTCGCTGAGGCCTTTTGCGTCTTCACCAAAGTACTTGAAATATATGTCATGCTCAAGGATACGGGCTGTATTTTCCGGTGTGAGAACTGTGCCGTCGGAAAGAGTGATGTCACCGGTCACCTGCATAAGCTTGTGCACAACTCCCGGAGTCATTGAAAGCACTCCGTCACACCAGTAACCCTCTTTTTTGAAGTATGATTCGTACCAGATTTCGGCAACTCTCGGGAAATCCGGATCATAAACCGCATCACGAGGGAACTTAAGCCACTTGCCAAAGAGGGCATTTTCACCGTCCCTTACATTTGCGGACGCAGGGACCTCATAAGGAAGTGTATCCCAGACGCTGGAAAAATCCTTAATCTCCATCACAGGGTCTTCGCCGGCAATGACGATAAATCCCATTGAACCCGGAAAACCGCCTGAAGCCCTTATCTCAGCACTGTTCTGGGCTGCAAAAAGAAAGATATGGACATCACCGTCATCAATAAGCACCTGTTTGAGAAGCGGCAGAAATTCAGCGGCATCCTGATATGCGTCTTCAGCCTTTAAAAGAAGATTCGAAACCTTTTCAAGGGCTGATGTGATTTTTTCATTTGATACATCAATATCCAGAAGGGTATCGGATATTGAGATGAATTTCGGCTCAAGCTCTTCAAGAAGCTTTATATATGTGTTGATCGTGCGTACGCTGAAAAGCTTATCGCCCTGCTTCAGCTCCGAAGGAGGGCATTCGGCAAGTGTATCCACAGCCGGAACTGCCAGATCAAAAATAACCGGTTTTGCCTGTTTAAGAGGAGTAATGACTGAAGGAAGAAGCTCCTTCGCTTTGTCACATGCTTCAATCACATGGTCGGTGAAGCCCGGATCGGTTTCAGCTTCCTTCAGCTCTTTTTCTGTCCTTACAGGAGGTTCAACCTCGTTTATTGTGCTGTCGATTATATCAAGGCAGTCTGCAAGAGGCTGGTATGAATCTGAAAGAAAGTCAGTATATTTCTTTAATGTTCCGGTAAGCTCCCCGTCAAGTGTATCAAGGGAAAGCTCGTCCGGAAGTTCAAGCGGGTTTTCTGTGATAAGCGCGTTTGCCGGCTTAAGGACATTGTCAGAAAGATCTTTTACGGCAGGCAGTATCTTAATTGCAAGGTTTGCTGGATAACGGAAATCGGCAACTTCCTTTTCAAGAAGGCTGATGTTGAACTGCGGATAAGAATTGAATGTAACCAGAAAATCCATGACGGTATCGTAAATGCCGTCAAGAAGCCCGGTGTATGTTGTAAGGCAGGTTGATGTTGCTTCTCCCGGAGAAAGTGCATTTATCTCTTCAAGAGCTTCAGGCATGCGGCTGGTATAGATGGCATAAACGGTATCCCAGATCACTTCATCATTAAGTGTTCTGAGCCTTGATGCTATTTCCGCTCCTTTTTCCCGGTCTGACTTGAAGTCAGGGATAAAATCAAAGACCTTCCATCTTGCGTCCGAAGCCTGTTCATCAAGCGTTTTGGCAGCTGCGGTTGCGGCAATGGCGGAAGTTTCAAGATCTGTGTAATCGCCGGAAACAGCGGCTTTTACTATGTTTTCAAAATGATGGGTGTAGTTGTTTATGGCAGTGTGGAGATTAAGGGCGGACACAACATAGAAGACGCAGAAGGCCAGGATCAGGGCCGCAATTGCGATCACTGCTATCTTCCATGCGGCAAAAGGCTTTTTCTGCTTCTTTTTTTCTTCTTTTCTTCTTGCTGTTTCGATCTCGATAAAGGAGATGTCAGAGTCTTCTGTTGTGGAAAGGTTTCCGTGTCTTTTCATGCAATAATAATCCCCATATTTTTTGACAACAGAGGTATTTTAACATATTATAAAGTTAAACTCACTTATTTTTTGTTATCAGGAGTTTACGATGGATATGAACATTCCTCTTATATCAGTAGTTGTTCCGGTATATAACGTGGAGAATTATCTGCGCCGCTGTGCCGATACCATTCTGGGGCAGACCTATGAAAATCTTGAGGTGATCCTGGTTGATGACGGGTCAAAGGACGGAAGCGGAATTCTTTGCGATGAGATTGCAGAAACGGATTCCAGGATAACTGTATATCATAAGGAAAACGGCGGACTTTCCGATGCGAGGAATTACGGAATTGTCCGCGCTCACGGCGAATACATCACATTCATAGATTCAGATGATTTTATAGATAAAGATTATGTCGGTTATCTTTATGACCTGATCATAAAATACGGCACGGATATGTCCATCTGCCAGCACCGCGTCCTGACAGGAAAAAAGGTCCTGGAATACGGAAGCGGCGGTGATGAATGCCTTGAAAATAAAGAATGTCTTGAGCGGATGCTTTATGATGAGGTGATCAATACATCGGCCTGGGCAAAGCTTTACCGGAGGGATATGTTTGAAAATATCAGTTTCCCTTACGGGAAATGTTTTGAAGACATAGGAACAATATATGCCCTTATGCTTCTTTGTGATAAAATTGCAGTAGGCTATGAGTCAAAATATAATTACATTTACCGCAGCGATTCAATAGCCCACGGCAGCTTTAAACCGAATAAGCTTGATATGATCGAGATGACGGATAAGATGGCGGAAGATGTTCTGAAAGCACATCCTGACCTGAAAAAGGCAGCAGAGCGCCGCAGGCTGTATGCAAGATTCAGTACACTGAATCAGATGCTTGATATAAAAGACCCGGTCTATATTGAAAAACGCAGCGAGCTTATCGCGCAGATCAGGGAAAGCGCTGCAGATGTGCTTAAAGATGAAAGGACTCCGAAGAGAGACCGCTTTGCGATACATGCGTTGAATATGGGCTTCTCGTTTTACAGGACCATGTGGAAAATCTACCTCAAAGTAAAGAAGGGATAAAAAAGTGGCCGTTAAGATTATCAGTGCAGTTCTTCTTGCCGCTGCCGTATGCATCCATTTGATTTCATGCGGCAGAGATAATGTAAAGATCAGAAGGATATCAAAGATTTTTCTTGTTCCGCTGATCATTCTTGTTTATGTTTCTTTCTGTGACACATTCTCATTTAAAGTCCTTATTGCCCTCCTGCTGGGATGGCTGGGCGATATGCTGCTTATTTTCTCATCAAAGAAAATCATGCAGGCGCTGGGCATCGTCAGCTTCGGGGCAGGTCATGTGTTTTATGTATGGGCAATGCACAGTCTGTTCCGGCCGCTTCCGGCATGGGTCTATATTGTGATTCCGGTCGGAGTGATCGCTGCGGAGGCATTTGCCTATTCAAGAGTATCAAAATATATAGGGAACGATATGCGTGCAGCGTCGGTAATATATTATCTTCTGCTCAGTTCCATAACGGCTTCAGGCGCTTTTGTTCTTGCCGGCGGAAACATTGCGGGAGCCTTTATGCTGACCGCCGGGCTGCTTTTTTCTGTTTCCGATTCATTTCTTGTCTTCCGCGTCTGTGTGGCCGGGGAAGACAGCGGATCATATGCGGTCATTGTTATGTCAACATATATTGCCGCCCAGGTACTGTTTGCTGTTGGGTTTATCCTCTGACATGCGGGCCCGGTCACAGAATGGATAATAAAAGTTAACTGAAAGTTCACACTATATGCTTTGCTAAAAAATGACGGGTAGTGTATAATACCGTCGATTTTGAAAATAAATCAGGAGGAATTTGAAAATGAAAAAAATCGCGCTGATCATGGCACTTATTATGGTTTGCACAGGTGTTCTCGCAGCATGCGGAAGCACTCAGGAACCGGAAAAAAAGACAGAGGCTGAAACAATAGCAGCAACAGAAGCAGCAACAGAGGCTGCAACAGAAGCAGATACTGAGGAAGCTATCCCTGATGACGGCCCTATGGGCGGCGGAACAGTTGCCGGCGGATGGACACTGAATGAAAACGAAAGCAGCGGAGCTCTTTCAGCAGAAGACAAGGAAGTTTTTGAAAAGGCAACAGACGGCCTTGCAGGAATGGGATACACACCTATCGCCTGCATCGGAACTCAGGTAGTTGCAGGAACAAATCATCTTTTCCTTTGCCAGGGAACAATGGTAACTGCTCAGCCTGTTACTTCACTCTATGCAGTAGTTGTTTATGAAGATCTTCAGGGTAATTGCGAGATTCTCCGCACAAAGGAGACTCCTATCGATATGATGGATCTTTATGCTGCAAACCAGACTCAGGAGAGCGGACCTATGGCAGGCGGCTTTATGGCAACAGAAGATTACAGTGTTGTAAATCTTCCTGCAGAAGCTCAGGATGCTTTTGAGAAATCCATGAAGACATACGATGAGACTTTCGAGCCTGTTGCTCTTCTTGGCACACAGGTAGTTGCTGGCATCCGTTATGCTATCCTTTGCCACTGCGATCAGGGATATGCAGTTGTTTATTCAACAGCCCTGGTTGACGGCAGCGAAGAGCCGGCCAGCGTTTGCGTACTTGACGTAGCTAAGCTTGCTGAAGATTCAGAACAGTAATCATTTAAGTAACTTAAGGAACAAACGGCACCCTTTCCGGGTGCCGTTTTTTTGCATTCGCCTTTACCGGCCGTGTGCTTTTTGCCGCCGCCCGCCCTGTATATGCGCAAGCTTGGAATAAATTTTGCCTTGGCATGCATTCGCCTTTATCGGCCGTGTGCCATTTTGCACACTGCTCGAAAGTACTAAGCTCAGAGCACGTTCGGATGAACGCGGCCCCTCGTGCGGAACTCGCACTAATAACCGCATGCATCCGTCATCGCGTAAACGCTTGCCGTCTGCATACGCTTATCACGTGCTCAGACAGTCCTGTGCTCGGGGCCTATCCTCACGCACTCTTTGCTAAGTGCTTTCGGTAAATGTGTGC
>JAZUFV010000187.1:0-17066 GCA_045640845.1 Lachnospiraceae bacterium | reverse complement strand
GACTGACTGAAAACAGAACCCTGATAATAGGCGGAGTGAATATCCCGTATGAACTTGGGCTGGACGGACATTCAGATGCCGACGTGCTGGTGCATGCAATTATGGACGCACTTCTCGGCGCAGCCGCCCTTCCGGACATTGGGCATCTTTTCCCCGATACAGACCCGGCATATAAAGATGCTGACAGCATGAAGCTTCTTGCCGAAGTTAATATGCGCATCCATGAGGAAGGCTATTCAATTGAAAACATCGATTCCACGATAATAGCCCAGGCTCCGAAGATGGCTCCGCATATTGTTTACATGAGGACAAATATTGCAGATGCCCTTGGCATAGATGTAAGCCGCGTGAATGTCAAGGCTACCACTGAAGAGCATCTTGGATTCACCGGCAGGGGCGAAGGCATAGCCGCAATGGCAGTTGCCCTGCTGAACTGAATAAGCATAAAAAAGCTGCCGCACATTCCGTGCGGCAGTTTCTTACTTATCTGCTTGGCTTTTATGCCAGCTTTTTCTTATTTATGATTCCGATCACAAGTGAGGCGATGCTGAGGGCCAGTGCTGCGCACGCTGCCGCCACCGCAATGCTGGCAATCTTTTCAATCTTATCAACACGCTCCTCAAGAACTTTATCACGTACGCTTCCGGCGTTCATGGTCTCTCCGTTTGTAAGGGTCACAATAAGGTCTTTATCAGTATTGATGCTGACCTCTTCTATTCCGGCGCCATAACCTTCAGTGCCCTCGCGTCCAAGCAGTATGTCGATAAATTCTTTTTCCGTGCCTTCAAATCCGTGTTCAACAGCAAGCTCATATGCCGACTTACCGTCCGTACCATCTTTGCCGTCCCTGCCGTCTTTTCCGTCTCCGCCGTCTTTACCGTCCCTGCCGCTTCCGCCGCCTCCGGTTCCGTCTTTTCCGTCTTTGCCGTCTTTTCCGTCTTTGCCGTCTTTACCGGAATCACCGTCTTTACCGTCTTTGCCGTAAAGTGAGTTCAGCCATTCTTCTTCGGTGCCCTTGAAGCCATGCTCAACCGCAATATCATAAGCTGACTTGCCCTGGATTCCCTGCGGACCCTGAATGCCTTGCTCACCCTGAATTCCTTGCTCGCCCTGAATTCCCTGTTCACCCTGAATGCCTTGCTCACCCTGGATTCCCTGTTCACCCTGGATTCCCTGCGGACCCTGCGGGCCGATAAGTGAAGCAAGCCACTCACTTACGGTTCCTGTGAAATCATTCTCAACTGCAATGTCATAGGCAGATTTGCCGTCTGCGCCAACTGCACCGATGAGTGATTCAAGCCATTCTGCCTCGGTTCCGGTATAGCCGCCGGCAACTGCAACTTCATATGCCGAATCACCTTTCAGGCTTGAAAGCCAGTCCTGTTCGCTTCCCAGATAGCCGTTTTCAACAGCGATCTCAAACGCAGACTTGCCGCTTTCGCCTTTTTTGCCTATAAGGCTTTTCAGCCACTCAGCCTCTGTTCCCACATAACCGTTCTCAACAGCAATCTCAAACGCAGACTTGCCGTCCGGGCCTACAGCTCCTATAAGTGATGCCAGCCATTCTTTTTCAGTTCCGCGGAAGCCGTTATCAACAGCAACTTCATATGCAGATTTTCCATCGGCTCCCTCTCGTATAAGGAACAGACCATCCCATGCGTAAACGCCGGCATTTTCCAGTTCCTCGCCGGGTGCATCGTCCGAAGGAACCACGCTCACATAAACCAGGTTATCCGGTCTCATGCCGCCGGCAGTGCGGTTTATTTTTACACCTTCAACTTTATATTTTTTGGTACCCGGCACACCGTCTTTCTGATTGTTGTCCACCTTTATATAGTAGATCTTTCCGATTCCTTCAATCTCCCTGCTCTTTGGAGTTTCAGCTCCGTCCATGGTGATTTCAAGGCTCTGGTTCTTGCTGTCATCAACAACCAGATAGAAGCACTGCGGTTCAATGCGGTATTCATCAAGTGTATACTCAAACTCAATGTCTATCACAGCTGTGTCATCAGTCAGCTCCGTTCCTTCAGAAAGGTATGCATATACCATGTCCACACCCTCCACAGGAGCCTTCACATTTTCTGTCTTATAGCCGACAACAGGAACTGTCTGCATCATCTCAGCCATATGTGCGGCCGGAATATCCACGCCGCTTATCTCCTGATACCTGTTTGCCTGCCATACGCCGAATGTCCAGTCAAATCCGAAAGATTCAATAACCTTTCTCGGAAGGTTCTCGCTCTTCAGAATAGCTGTTTCATCAATATTGTTGACCGTACCTGAAATACTGGTCTTGTTGCCTGTCGTGGTAAAAGAAGATCTTGAAGTCGTATGTGACTCGGTCCTGTCTGAGTTTACGGAAAATGACAGTCCGTCAAGATCGATCAGCCCGCCGTAGAACAGCTCTATTGTGGTGCTGAGCGTTGTTGAGTTGGTTACGCTCTGAACAGTGGTATATCCGGTCTCTGTGATCTTATCTGATGAAACACTGTTGTTTCCGCCGTTGTAGCCCAGCTGGTTCCTGCTGGCTGCCCAGAATGCATTTTTATAAAGTGCCGAATCCGTTCCATAGTTCCATGGATTTCCGATATTTCCGGCCGGCAGATCTCCGGCTGCTCCTTCCTGAATCAGATTCAGCGGAGGGATTACATATGGGTCGTCCTTATATTTTTTGACAGCCATCTTGTATATATCGCTGTCTTCTGTAATTTTGTTCTCCGGATACATTTCATTGTGGCGTGCCCTGGCCTTTTCAAATGCATTCCACGATTTGCCCACAAACATGTCATTGTAAGCCGCTGCAAACTTATTGTAGTCCGAAATGGAAAGCTGGGTATAGGTAGGCTTCTGCGGAACCGTAATGCAGAAAGGTTCCTCCTGGCCTTCCACCCTGTATTCATATACATAGTTCGGCACCCTGAGGATGACGACTGAGTTCTCATTAGCAGCAGTGAACTGGTTTGTGTTCCAGATGGTTATGGTCTCAGTGAAGCCGTTACCCTTCATCTGGTCACGCACATAGCCTGACATGACAGAATTGCCCCAGGCCGAAAGGGACTCGGAATATGAGCATGCAATTGACGAGCTTTCCTCTGTTGATGACCCTGTCACATAGGTTGTTGTGATGGAATATGCCGTTGCGCCCGGATTTTCGCCCAGTTCGGAAAAATAAGGAGCCGCCTCAAGGATCGCTACAACTGTCGGGTTTGAATAGTAGCTTGTCACCTTTCCGGTAAATCTCATCTTCATGGCCTTGCAGGTCATTTCATATGAGGCAAGCACAGGCATGCAGCCTGCATTTCCCTTCGTCATATATTTATTGCTTTCACTGAAGATCGTCTTTGATGCGAATGAATCCCCGTTTTTATATGCCACAATGATCTTCTGATTGTATGCCTTCATATCATAATCATCCGGCTGAGTTACATGCAGATACTGAAAGGCTACGCCCTCCCGGCCGTTTCCGTTGCCGTCAAAGTTTCCGGCCACAGCCTGATAATTTCCGGTCGCGCCGGCAGGATTCGTATTTATATCCGATAATTTCAGATAAGCCGTTGCTCCGCCGTCTGAAAGATCGTAAAGGGTTCCCTCAAAGAACAGGAATTCCGGATTTCCGACACCGTTCCACTTAACAGGAATACAGGTCGATGTGCCTCTTGTGACCCACTCTATTCCGCCGAAGCCGGCTTTTGAGCCTTCAGCCAGATTCCAGTTTGCCTCTGTCAGTTCACCGTTAATTGTCTTATACTGCACCATCAGCTCGCATCCGCCCGGTTTACCGGTAAAATGCTCCATATTAGGGCAGACTGACATATCGGCAGTATAATAGCCATACTGGTTCGCCTTATTTCTGACAAGTCCATGATGGCCGGCTATAACCAGCTCGTTCTCCCTGTCGTTATCAAAATCCGCGATCGCCAGATCTGAAGCAAACGGAACTTCTTCATGTTCCGCATAATAAGTTCTTCCCTGTGAATCCGTATATTTTCTGCAGCCTGCCGGCTTATATGCATACCAGCTCTTTGCAGAACCTGACAGCAGATTCGATGAGGAACCGCCGTAAAAGACCGAAATATAAGGCCATCTTCCTTTCAGTGCGTCTGCACTTGATGAAGTGGTTGAGTCATAATTAAGATATCCCGTACAATAGGAGTCAACCGCAAGGTCATCTTTTCCGTCACCGTCAAGATCGCCTGCAGCAAGCTGTCCCGTCATTCTCCAGTTAGCTTCTACTCCCTGGTCGTATGAGCCAACACTCTGGGACGCTCCGGTGCCGGTATATTTCTTATAATCCGGATGAAGACCTGCACTTGTTTCTTTTATCTGAGTCAGTTTTTTTGAGGCAGGATCATATTTAAACTCATAAAGGAAGGCATTTCCATAGTCGAATGCGCAGAATACAATAATGGAATCTGTTCCGTCACCGTCAAAGTCTCCGGCTGCGATATCCATATAATCATATGTACGTCCCACCGAAAGCGGGAAAGATGTTGATGTCACGTATGAAAGGCCATAGCCGGCACCGACTTCCGTCTTTGCAGCGGCATTCCCAAGCTCGGTCCATTCTCCAGTTGAAGAATTTACAGCCGGTTCCCTGACCCATACATTCGCGTGGTATTTTCCATCCGTACCCTTTTGGAAACCACAGTAGGCGACATAGTTTCTTTCTTCGCCGCTTACAGCCCTGAAAGCGGCCGATTCCACACATTTAGTGTCATTGTTCACCTGCGTATCCTGATTGCCCGTCACTTTTTCCATATCCCGGTAAAGCGCTGTGTCAAGTGAAGTTGCCGCTGAATATGTCTGGTTGTTCGCATGTGATTTCGAATCAACAGAAAGACCGCTCTTTGAGCTTACGGAAAACCATTCGTCATCCCTGCTCAGCGGATTATAATTATCGGCAACCGTAACAGATGACGATCTCATGGAGCCGCCAAGAAGTTTCTCAAGCTCTGCAAGCTGGGTCTCTGTCGGATCTGTCCCCTCATCACCTGCAAATGCACTGAACGGCAGGAAAGTAATGATGACTGCAATACTGATGGCAATCACCACGATTTTTCTGATTAAAAAGCTGCGGAATCTTTTGTTTTTCATATTTTCTTCTCCGGTTAATAATTAAACAAAATCTTTAGCCTGCAATCTTAATGACTGCATTTAATTTCGAAATATCAAGCGGCTTTACAAGATGCTCGTTCATATCTGCATCAAACGCAGCCTTTCTGCTTTCCTCATTATCCATTGCCGTCAAGGCGATAATAGGAATCTGCGCCAACTGAGGGTCCGAAAGTTCCCTTATTCTTCTGGTTGCCTCATACCCATCCATGATAGGCATTCTGATATCCATAAGGATGAGGTCTATATCGCCCGGCTTTGAAGCACTCACCTTTTCAACAGCAAATGTGCCGTCATCGGCAGTGTCAACAATAAAGCCTCCCTCTTCGAGAATATCCCGGGCTATCTCCTGATTAAGCTCATTATCTTCAACAAGCAGAATGTGTCTGCCCCGCAGACTAAGCACTTTGGCCGCTGCTGCTCCAGGGGTTTCCCCGGCTGCCTGCTCTGCTGATTCGCCGGAAACCTGGCTGCCTGCTTTGGTCAGATATTCTATAAACTCTGCCATAGGAAGAGGCCTGGAATAATAGTAGCCCTGAATGTGGGTGATGCCCGCCTTCAGAATTCCGTCCAGCTCTTCTTTTGTTTCCACGCCTTCGGCAACTATAGGAAGCCCCAGCTGTCTGGCCATTTCTGCAACTGTGGCCAGAACCACTTTTGCCTTATCGCTTGAAAAATATGCCTTGGTCATGTCCATATCCAGCTTGATGATATCGACCGGCATTTCAACAATGTACATCAGGTTCGACTCGCCTTTTCCAAAATCATCAAGTGCAAAGCGGAAACCTTTGGAAATCAGAGCATTCATATTTTCTATGAGAATGTCCTGAGCCTGGGATACGGCGGTTTCCGTTATTTCAAAATTTACAAGCGAAGGCAGCACTCCATATTGTTCAACGATCCTGCCGAGTTTTCCTACGGTATTTATATCGTCACACTGCACCGCTGAAAGATTCACATGTATGTTGGTAATACCCAGGCTGCAGGCTTCGCTGTCTCTTAAGAATTCACAGACTTTTTCAAGCACCCTTTCTCCCAGTTCGTTTACCTGACCTGTTGCTTCCGCAACCGGGATAAACTGCCCCGGCGAAATATATCCGCCTTCCGGCTTTCTTATGCGCACCAATGCTTCTGCTGAAGTGACCTTATTTTCCTCACTGCTGAATATTGGCTGAAGAAAAGCCTCGACCCTGTCCTCTGCAAGGGCTGCGTCTATTTCCTTTTCAACTATTCTTATATTGTTGTAGTTTGCGATCATTTCATCGGAAACATATACAGTCAGTGAAAGACGGTTCCCACTGTTGTTTCGGACATATGTGAGAAACTTGAGCAGTTCGTCAACAGTTTCAAACTGCTGCGCGTTTCTTACAGTGAATGTCATAACGCTGTTTCCCGTATCGCCCACCTCCATCAGCATTGACTTTAAGACCTCTGAGGCTGAAGAAAAATCCTCTTCGTTTTCAGCAACAAGCAGGAATGACATATTCAGGTTTTTGAATATTTTAACTTTTTTGTCTCTCATAAGACGGTCTGCAAACTTCTTTGCTGCATTTCTTATGCTTATTCCCTTGTCCTCAAGCCCCTTCGTGTCCATTATGGAAATCTCCATTACGCAGAAAGGTGTTCCTTGTTCCATTTTCATGGTAAGAAAGCTGTTTAAAGCATACGGGTTAAAACAGCCGATATAGCGTTCCAGGTAAGAATCGGGATTTTCCATGACCATATAAATTATCATGACACCTACAGCCATTGAAAATCCTACCAGCAGCAATTCGTTGCGCAGGAACTGTATTCCGGCTGCTATTATCCAGAGCACAGTTGTCATCATTACAGCCATGCCCATCCTGGAGCTTTTATTCCTGAATACAAATAAGGCGACCCCAAATATCGCGGCTATGAACATTATTGTGAATATATATGTGAATATAACTGCGGGCCCTTCTGAATAAACCCGGTCACCGTTATTTACGATCCCTATAGGGAGAATTGCAACCACTATACTTTCGACAGCAGTTCCCACAGCAAGCCATATACTTGCCTTACGGTATGTTTCAAACCGTTTTATAAGGTCAATCGTTACATAATTCAGGTCTATATAACCCACCCATATCATAGATATCAGATATGCCTTGCATATGGTTTTGGTGAGCCACTCCGGAATAAGGTGTCCGTATATAATGCCAAACACGGAAAGTGCATCTAAGGAAATACAGACGATTACCAGAATAAGCATTCTGACAAAAACTTTTTCGCTGACTAGCTGCAGTGTATTGTGTGTTTTATACAGTATTAATAAAAATATTACTATTACCAATCCACAGATCTGTAACTGAATATGCATATTTTTCTCCCAATTTTGTGCGCAAAAATCCAGAGTATTACTTTGGATTATAACGCACTTTTGCATAAAATACAAAGAATATTCATTCGCTTTCAGCTTTTTCTTTGGTGTTATCTTTTCTTTTACAAGTCTTGCAATATGGGAATAATTATGACAGATGAGATATAAAACCGTGTCTTAAAGAGCCGGCAGAATGCCGGACACGATATACTTTTCGTCGTCCGAGATTTTGGTTGTTACCTGCAGACCGCAGTGATTAAATATGGCGGCAAGCTCATCTTCATGAAGAAGTTCAATTGACACCTCTGCTGCCCTGCCCTTGTGATGGGCTGCCAGCGCAGCACGGCTCATCCCGTGAGCCACCGTCAGCGAACCGCCTTTCTCCAGTTTCCTGACAAGCCCCGCAATCAGACGCTCAGGCTCGGGAAAATGCGGGAACGCATTATAAATCATGATTGCATCAAATTTACAGTCAAAGTCAGTTTCTTCAATATCACCGCAGATAACAGGAACATCAGGATATTTTTTTGCAGCTATTTCAGCCATTTTAGGAGAAATGTCTATGCCGGTAAATGAAGAAACCTGCCTTTTCTGATAGTCAGGAAAAAGTATGCCTGTGCCGCAGGCAACGTCCAGAACATTTATCCCGGCACGGATACCTGCTGCATCAAGAATGCATTCTATAACTGCATCATTCTTTACTATATTAGCGTCCCATGACGGGGCGCATTGATCAAAAAAGGAAATGATATCCTGTTTTTTCATATATCTTCCTTTGCAAGGGGTATTGACTAAAAAGCACCCTCGTGAGAGGGTGCTCCTTTCAAGCCGTAAATCTTTATTTCTTTCTTAAGAATCCGGAAATTGTTGCGATCATCACCGATACATCAACAGGCTTTGCCAGGTGTCCGTCCATGCCTGCTTCAAGAGCATTCCGGCGGTCTTCTTCAAAAGCGTTTGCGGTCATTGCCACAATAGGGATATTTGCAATGGCTTTATCAGGCAGCGCCCTGATTGCTCTTGTTGCATCATAACCATTCATTCGCGGCATCTGAACATCCATGAGGATCAGATCAACATCTCCCGGTTTACTGTTTTTCAGCATTTCAACAGCAACATCTCCGTCTTCTGCAGTAATGCATGAAACGCCGAAATCAGCAAGTGTCCTGCAGGTTGATTCCCTGTTCATTTCGTTATCTTCAACCAGCAGAATCTTCATGTCTTCCAAAGATAATGTTTCAGCTGCGGCACTTTCAGAAACATCTATCCTTTCCTGTGTATCAAAACGCATAGGAATTGTAATAACAACCTTGGTGCCCTTGCCTTTTTCAGACTCAATATTGATTTCACCGTCTAACAGTTCAACCATATTCTTTACGATAGACATTCCAAGTCCGGTCCCCTGTATCTTGCTTACTGTTGATGTAGCTTCACGCGAGAATTCTTCGAAAATGTGCTCCAGATATTCTTTGCTCATACCAATTCCGGTATCCTGAACCGTAAATATGTATTCGCCATAACCAAACATTTCACTTTCTTTTTCTTCAACGGTATATTTGATCGAGCCGCCGGCAGGAGTGTACTTAAGCGCATTGCCTATGATATTTGTAATGATCTGTTTTACCCTGTCTGAATCTGTGATGACCCTTGAATGCTTAACTTTAGAAGTATCTGATGTCATCTTAAGATCTTTAAGTTTTGCCTGTTCGCTGTAAATAACCATTGTTGCTTCAACAGATTCCTTAATATCAGTACTCTCTTCCTGCAAAACAATTTTTCCTGATTCTATTCTGGACATTTCCAGAACCTGATTAATAAGTGAGAGCAGCTGTTTTCCGGCAATTTCGATCTTGCCAAGAAAATCAGAAACTATTTCCGGATCACTAATGTGCCGCTGAGCCAGCGATGTAAATCCGACGATTGCGTTCATAGGCGTACGAATGTCGTGTGACATGCTGAACAGGAACGTTGACTTAGCCTTGTTGGCAATTTCGGCCTTGTCAAGAGCATCCATTTCTTTCTTTGTAGCTTCATCTACATTATGGAAACCAGCAATAACATGGCTGTCAGAATGTTCATCACGAACAAACTTTGCCTGGTAATATGTAACCTCATCATTAATGAGCGTACGGAAGTTTACATAGTAAACTCCATCCATGGTCACATTCTTCTTTACTACTTCTTTTCTGGTTGCCTGGAAGAATGCCTCCCTGTCATCAGGATGCATGATCGTGTGGATCAGCGTATCAAGGCGTGAAGAGAAGTTATTTATTGAACTCCAGTTAGGGATATACTTTTCAAACAACGGATCAAAACGGTAATGTATCTCGCTGTCATCATATCCGGCGTAAACAACACATCCAAAGTCGTCCGAAAGACCTGTGATAACGGCTCTGTCGCGGGCATCCGCTTCGCTTCGTGACAAGTGAACACGGATTTCCTCGTCTTTATCCGAGAATCCCAATGCAACTGCCTCAGGGTTCTCATCATCACCAACCTTAACGAATTTCATCTCGGAATAGTGACCTTCATTATCCCTGTATTGTGTGATAAATGTCTTCTTGGTTGAAAGCTCACATACAATATTATAGATGGAGCCGGCATGCAGCATCTTCGCCCGGTCTTCAGGGTGAACCATCTGTTCAACATACATCTGATATGCTTCGGTGTACTTGATACCGCTTCGGAAAATCAGACCGAACTTGGATTCCGTTGAAGCATTCATTGTATAAGGATCAAGCTCATCTGTGGTCAGGTCTATGTAGTACACTGATGAGTACTCAGACGCCAGAATTTCGATAATGTCGATGTTACGTTTTAATACAGTACTTTCTTCCGCTTTAGCCCGGAGTTCTTCATCTTTGTCAGCAAATCCAAGGGCAACTGCCTTTGGAACACCGTCTTCATTACCAACCTTTACGAATTTCATTTCACAGTATGCGCCTTCGGCATTCCTGTATGTTGTGATGAAGGTTTTACGGTTACGCAGTTCCTTTAAGATATTACCAACAGATCCGGCCTTAAGCATCATGGCCTTATCATCAGGATAAATCAGAGTATCAACATACATACGGTATGCGCTTGAATACTTGATACCACTTCTGAAAATCTTACCGAACTCGGTTTCGGTAGCTTCATTCATTGTGTACGGATCAAGTTCATCTGTTTCAAGATCGATATAATACACCGATGTATACTCTGATGCCAGAATCTCAATGATATCCGTATTTCTCTGGCGCTCGGCTTCAATTTCCTGGGCGCGGCGGATTTCTTCGTCCTTCTCGGCAAATCCAAGGGCAACTGCAGCTGGTTCATCATTGTCACCACCAACCTTAACAAACTTCATCTCTGAATATTTATTGTCGGCTGAACGGTACTGGGTAAGGAATGTCTTCTTGTGGGCAAGTTCCTTCTTTATGTTCTCAACAGAGCCGGCCTTTAACATCATCGGCTTGTCTTCCGGAAGGATCAGCTTATCTACATAGAGGTCATATGCCTCGGAGTATGTGATCCCGCTTCGGAAAACCGAACCGAATGTTGTTTCCGTCTCTTCATTCATGGTATACGGATTCAGTTCATCTGTAAGAAGGTTAATGTAATAAACCGAAGAGTACTCTGATGCCAGTATCTCAATGATATCCGTATTTCTCTGGCGCTCGGCTTCAATTTCCTGGGCGCGGCGAAGTTCTTCGTCCTTCTCGGCAAATCCAAGTGCAACCGCTGTCGGCTTGGCCTTATCATCACCAACCTTAACGAACTTCATTTCTGAATATTTATTGTCGGCCGAACGGTACTTGGTCAGGAATGTTTTCTTATGGGTTAGTTCCTTCTTTATATTTTCAACAGAGCCGGCCTTAAGCATCATCTTCTTATCTTCAGGAAGGACCAGCTTATCTACATAGAGGTCATATGCCTCGGAATATGTGATCCCGCTTCGGAAAACCGAGCCGAATGTCGTCTCTGTTTCTTCATTCATACTGTAAGGTGTCAGTTCTCCGGTTTCCAGGTTGATATAATATACAGAGGTATATTCAGATGCCAGGATTTTGATTATCTCCTGGTTCTTCATCTGTTCTTCCGCAAAACTCTTCTGTTCCTGAAGTTCTTCCACATTCTCAAGTCTGCGGATTATTTCGAAAGCAAAAAGGCGTCCGTCTATTTTTACCGGTCTGCTGTGAATGTGGAAAATTTCTCCGCCCTTCTTTTCAAACGTGCTGGAGATTTCCCCGCTGTTCAGGCACTGCAGCGGCGAACAGCTTTCGCAGCGTTCTTCCTTATTCCACATCTTGTAACATGGCTCAACCGGGTATAAATTTTCATTTTCGTCAATATCCCAGACCATTCCCTCGTTAGGATCTACAATTAATACCATGTCAACCAGTGCCCGTACTGTTTTTAACATCTGGGCGGCTTCATGCGCTGTCAAGGAAACTATTTGCTGTTTGCTGACGGATTTTTTATTTGCCATGATCATAAAACCTTTCTTACAGACTTTTATTCAGAAGTTACATCTAAAAAAACATAAGTATAGTAGAGAAAGTATATCTTAAATATCTGCTGATATCAATCAATTTTATCAAACAGTAAATATTCAGAAATTCTAAGGCCGCAGACATTATTTCCGCAGCCTTAACATTGTTGCGGCAATTATAAAATTATGATAAAATTTTTCCCAACTTAAAATAAAATATTGCAGATTTTTTTCTGGTGAAAGCCTGTTTTTTCAGGAAAAGGGAGATTTAAAAATGTCTAATACAAAGTCAGGTTTTTCGGAACTGTCCGGAAGCATCCTTACAAAGTGCAACATCGGATTATGGGCCTTTGAGCTGGATACCGGCATGCCCCCGCGCATGTATGTTGATAACACCATGATGAAACTTTTGGGAATGACTGTTCCTTTGTCTCCGGAAGAAACTTATCATGCGTGGTATGACTTTATCGATAAAAATCATTACCGCGAAGTTTCACAGGCAGTAGAGCAGATGACCTCCGGACTGCATGCAGAAGTACAGTATCCATGGCATCATCCGAATGGTGACACTTGGATCGTCCGCTGCGGCGGTGTGCGTAACCCAGACTACACAAAAGGTGTCCGCATTGAAGGAACTCACCAGAACATCACCAGATTAGCCCACTATGAAGCCCACACATTGGCAGATATGCTTTCAATTCTGTCCGATGACTTTCTGGATGTTTATTTTCTTGATCCGTACACGGGCAGCTTTCTGGCATATTCAAACAAATCATCTTTTGACGGCAACAACATCAATGACTACTCCAATATGAATTTCTTTACAGAAGTTGCCAATACAAGCGGCAGTATCGTACACCCTGATGATAAGCCGATTATCGATGAAAAATACAGCAAAACTCACCTGATATCACTTCTTGAGAATAACGGAACAGATGAATTTATTGTACGCTGGCCAAATGCTGACGGCACCGTCCGGTACATGAAAAATAAGCTCACGGTCTATCCGGATTTTGATGAAACAAAAAAACTTGTAATAGGTGTCCAGGATGTAACAAACATTATGGAACTGGAGCGTATTAAAGAAGAACAGCTGATCATCCTCGAGGCTCTCGGAAAGGACTATGAATTTATCGACATTGTAGATCTGCAGGAAGACAAGGCAAAAGATACTGTCCGTCACTTCCGCTCGTCTTCAAATACCGCCATCAGTCAGACTTCCTGGAATAATGAATTGATTTTCACGAAAAAGCTTGACGCCATCCGCAGCGATATTGTTTTCGAACCGGACCGCGAAGCCTTTTATCATCAGACAAGACGCGAAACAATCCTGCGCAGCCTGCAAAAAGACAACGTTTACTATGTTAACTTCAGGATCGTGCTTTACGACATAATCCATTATGCCCAGATCAAATTTATCGGCATAAAAAATTCAATCGGCGAAATCACCAGATTTTTTGCGGCATATGTTAATGCAGACAAACAGATGACGCAGCAGATGGAACTGCGCAGACAGCTTTCAAGTGCCCTGAGGGATGCCGAGACTGTAGGAAAGAAAAACCAGGAACTTATTGACAATCTTTCTGTTGATGTCAAATCGGCACTGCATGATATTCTGGCTTCCGATGACATTGCCTTAAAACACATAAATAAATCAGAACTTGTTAAAGACCATCTTATGAAGAATGACCTGACCTGCCGCAAGACGCTGGGTCTTGTCAGCGAAGTCTTAAATGCCGCAAGAGAAGCTCGTTTCAATATGAAAACAAGCACGATGGACCTCGCCATTCTCCGCGGCAAGAGAATTGTTCTTGCCGAAGACAATGCGATGAACATGGAGATTGCAACTGAGATCCTCGAAGAATACGGCTGCGAGGTTATTCCTGCAGTTAACGGACAGGTTGCCCTTGATTTGGTCAAAGCAGCATTCATAGACAAAACATCTGAGCCTATCGATTTAATTATCATGGATGGACAGATGCCTGTCATGGACGGCTATGAAGCTACTTCCGCAATACGTACACTTAACTGTGATGCTACAAGGAGACTTCCTATCGTAGCCATGACAGCAAATTCGTTTGAAGAGGATAAACAGCGCTCTTACGGAGTCGGAATGGATGCGCATCTTACCAAACCGATTGAACCGAAAAGTCTTGAGAAAGTATTGATCACCTTATTACATAAATAAGCAGGTGAGGGCGAACACAGTTCAAATCCCTTGATAGACTAAAAAAGAAGCCATACCGTTGGTATGACTTCTTTTTTAGTAGCGAGAGGGGGATTTGAACCCTCGACACCGCGGGTATGAACCGCGTGCTCTAGCCAACTGTGCTATCTCGCCATATGGGGCGTATAGGGCTCGAACCTATGACCCCCTGCTTGTAAGGCAGGTGCTCTCCCAGCTGAGCTAACACCCCGTTTCTTAACGTGCTCGTTGATTATAATAAATATACAGGGTCATGTCAAGATTGATTTTCATGACTTTTTTATAAAATCCCGGCTCCGCAGCCAGACTTCAGAACCTTTTTATACACATACGGTTCTGACCTTTCGCGGACCCGGAATTATTACTCTTTTTCTTTTTATCTTCCCAGGCAGAGGCCGCCGTTCAGCTGGAGAACTTCACCTGTAATATATGAAGCTTCTTCACTGAGGAGGAAGGCCAGTGCATGTCCCAGATCTTCCGATGTCCCAAGCCTGCCGAGCGGCACAGACGCAAGTCTTGATGCCGGATCGTAATCTCCCGGACGGTTTCCTTCAACACGCGGGATTGGTCCCTTTGAAATGCAGTTTACGGTAATTCCGTATTTTGCGAGCCTTGCAGCCGCTGCCAGTGCAAGCGACTTAACCGCTCCCTTGGCCACATCATTGGCGAAACTATCCTCGGTCCCGCCCATTTCAGCTTCAGGTGTCGTCATAAAGATTACCCTCGGAGCCCTGCTCTTCTTAAGAAAAGGAATTGCTGTCTGAAGTACCTCCAGGCCTATGCCTGCCAGATGATCCAGGTTTTTGCGGAATTCCTCGATTGAAACATCTTCAATATCCGCTGCCGGACCGTTGCCGCCTATGTTGCTTATTATGCAGTCTACTGAGCCAAATTGTGCCTCTATATCTTTATAAACTTCTGCGTCAGATTCCGCCGGGCAGCCCGGTGTTTTCTGCGCAACACATATGCACTTTCCTTCTGCGCCCATTGCTTCCACTTCCGCAATAAGACTGTCGGCTGCTGCCTGATTATGTGTTGCCATGATGACATTCATTCCGGCTGCGCAGAGAATTTTTACGCATTCCCTTCCGTCGCCGGCTGTGGCTCCTGCAAAAACGCAGGTACGACCCTTTAAAGTTACCATTAAATTCCTCCTGTTTATATGAACTTTTTTATTGATCAACCATATATGCGGATTTATTCGCCCATGTCAATAATGACCTTCATGGCCTTATCCTTCTGCTCTTCTATCAGCTTATAAGCTTCAGGATATTTTGAAAACGGCACATGATGTGTGATCAAAGGTTTCAGGTCAACAAGTCCCCTGTTTACCAGGTCAATGGCTTCCTTCCAGTCTTCAACCCTGTACATGGCTGTGCCCAGCACGTTCAGCTCATGGTCCTGAACAAATCCCATATTTACCGGATATGGATCTGCCACAACACCCATTACAATAACTGTGCTGCCCTTACGTGCGATTTCTATTGCCTGATTCAGCGTCTTTCCGTTTCCGATGCATTCAAAAATAACATCTGCTCCGTCAGGTCCGAACTCCCTGATGATGCCTTCCGGCAGAGGCTCTACCATAGGATTATTAACTGTCATACCGCATTTTTCTGCCATCTGAAGCCTGCATTCACTGACTTCCGAAACAATCACTTTTTCAGCCCCCAGAGCCTTCAGTGTCTGGCCGACCAGGTTACCGATTGTTCCTCCGCCCATAACGGCAATCTTTTTCCCGGAAACATCCCCCGCTCTTCTTACTGCATGAACGGCGCATGCAAGCGGTTCGATTGCAGCCGCATGGTTCACATCCATTCCTTCAGGAAGCTTCAGGGTCCATGCTGCAGGAGCAACAAAGTAATCGCTTGCCATTCCGGTTGTCTGGAAGCCCCTCACCTTCAGGACTTCGCAATCGTTATAAAGTCCGTGGGTGCACGGATAGCACTTTCCGCAGACCACCTGAGGCATTACGGTTACAAGGTCGCCTTCCTTGAAATCTTTAACATTCTCACCCACGCTTACAACAGTAGCCGATATCTCATGTCCCTGAACAACAGGATAAGATGTATATGGGTGTTTTCCGTACCACACATGTATGTCAGATCCGCATACGCCGATCTTTTCCATCTTCATAAGTACATCGTCCGGTCCGGCTTCCGGTACCGGAACTTCGCGGAAAATAATGTTTCCCGGCTCGGTCATAAGTGCCTGATTCATTGTTTTTTTCATTGTATTTCTCCTTTATAACTCAGGGTATTCATTGCAAAGCAGTCTGTACGGCGGCTCATCTTCTTCAATTTCAGGGAACCTCCCGACCGGCGGATTGAAACGGTTGTCGGTGTTGTCATCGTTAACCTGGCTTACTTCACCCAGAAGCACGTTTCCGCTCCCTTCCTCCACATTAAAGTCATGATACATCCCCGGCTGTATGGTGATGCTTTCTCCCGGAGTAAGTTTTATGAGGCTTCCGGCCGGAACTGTTTTTTCCATGCCGTCCACATGGACTGTTACCGGACTTTCCGTATCAATTTCCTCATCCGGAAGGGAATTATAAACCTTTATCAGGACATTTCCGCCGCCCCTGTTAATTATATCCTCTGTCTTAAACCAATGGAAATGGTTTGGTGCATACTGCCCTTCTTTGATATAAAGAAGCTTTTCAGCATAAACCTTCGGGTATTTTTCCGGTTTGTTCCTGCATCCGTTCCTTAGGGTGATGAGCGAAAACCCCACTTTATCAAAGTCTCCCATGCCATAGTCGGTAATATCCCAGCCAAGCATGCAGTCACGCACTTCATCAAGCTCTTTTCCGGCACTTTTCCAGTCTTCAGGTGTCATGCGGCAAAACGGCGGAAGATAGCAGCGCTCTTTTCTGCACATTTCTTCCATTTCCATTAACGCCTTGTTTATTTCCGATCTTTTCATTATCTCAC
>JAZUFV010000186.1:0-3291 GCA_045640845.1 Lachnospiraceae bacterium | reverse complement strand
GTCAGCTATTTGGCAAACTCGCAGCCACAGAAGTTCTGCCTGTACAGATCGTATTTTTTTGACAGTTCGATTGACTTTTTATACCCTTCTTTTTTCTTAAAATCAGAAGGCAGCCACAGCAGGTTTTCTTCCTGCCCGTGTCCGGTAAGTTCTTCTCCTATGGCATTAATAAGAACAGCATTTTTATGCGGGCTTACCGTAAGTGTTGTTCCGAAATAATCAGCCCCCTGCTTTAGTGCCAGTTCCTTTGTTTTTTTAAGCCGCAGTTCAAAACATTTCGCGCACCTGGCTCCGCCCTCAGGTTCATTTTCAAGTCCTTTAACATTTTCCAGAAATTCACTGTGATCATATGAAAAAGTGCATAATTTTATATCTGATCCGTATTCACGGTTCATTTCATTTATAAGTCTTTTCTGCTCAGACAGTCTGAGATCATATTCTTCTTCCGGAAAAATATTCGGATTGTAATACAGAACTGTTATATCAAAGTATTCTGCAAGTGCGGACAGACAATAACTGCTGCAGGGGCCGCAGCAGCTGTGAAGAACAAGGGTTGGTCTGTACCCTTCATCATTTATTCTCTTTATTATTGAATCAAGTTTTATCTGATAATTTACTTTTTCCATTTTCAAAAAATGCTGCATCATCAAAGATGCAGCAAATTGTTTATCTGCCTTCGGGCCATTTTCCGGATTTTTTCAGTTCATGATATAAACTGTACGCTTTTTCAAGCATATTGCGTTCGTTATCATACTTAAGCAGGTAATAAGCTTCGTGATATTTATAAAAACCTGAATCCGTAAAGTTTTCTTCCTTCTGCGGTTTATTATGATAACTGTCACCGGCCATTAAATACCAGTGAACTGTCTTCTTTATCATTTCATCCTGGGCGCGGAAATCGTATTCACAAGCTCCAAGATATTCAACAATAGTTCCGTTTGCTCCGGATTCTTCCTTAACTTCACGGACAGCGGTATCTTTATAATCCTCTCCGGATTCAACTGTACCTTTCGGAAGCACCCAGCCTTCATACCTATTGTGGTAGTTGATGAACAAAAGCAAAATTTTGCCCCTGTAGATAACAACGCCGCCACAGCTAACAGCCTCTTTCATTCTTCTTCTCCCATAACGGGTAAAACCCAATCTGGTAAAATAATAACATATAAACAAAAACCTTGCCATAAATTTTTATTTTGTCATATGACAAATGTATTCCTATTTACGACAAAAAAGAGGACCTGTTCAAGGTCCTCTACTGAAAACATCAGGTATTATTTTTTTGAAGAATCCGGCGGAAGACCGGCATCCTCAGTTCCTCCTACCATAGTTTCATAAAATGTAGCTGCAAGTGAAACACTTACATTTTCATTTGACTTGGCAGAATTACTTATGTTAACGCTCATATCATTGATAACAAGCCGGTTTTCGGATTGATACAACTGTTTAACAATGTTCATTGCTCCCTTATAGTCAGCTGTTGAGAACTTCAATGATAAATTTCTGCGGATCTGGTCACCAGACCTTGTAATATCTGTGAAAGTAACATTAAATTCCGATGCATTTGCAAGAACCTTGTTCAGGAAAGCAACCTCATCCTTTGAAGCATTATAGCTAGGCATGTAAGTAAGCTCTCCGTTTTCCTTGAGTGCTTCAACTTCTTCCTGCATTTTCTTTGTTTTAGCAAGCTTTGCAACAGCAATAGTCTGCTCATCATCAAGCTGATAAGACTCGGTCCTGGCAGCCTCTATCTGGTCAGTAATAGGAACATGAATGAAACGGTAATAACAAAGTGCAAGAATCACAATTACCAGTATCACAATCAGTATTTTTTCTTTTTTGGTGAAATCCCTGCTTAATACTTTCATGCGGCGCCTCCTTCCTCAGCTTTTTCAAGGTCCGTCGGTCCGTTAAGATATATTGTTATTTTAACAGTCACGTTTGCCTGTGCCTCATTCTTGGTGGAAGCGGTCTGGACGCTGCAATAACTTACAATATCTTCTGTCTCCATATCCTGCGCTATCTTATTAGCCTGATCAAGAGTCATCCCGGTAAGTGTAAGAACAAGAGTGTTATCATTTAAGACAAAATTATCAATGGTATTTTCGTTCTTAACATGCTTACTGATCATCGTTATGACATCGTCACGATCAGCCTGATTGATTTCTTTTTCTGAAAAATCCGAATATGTGTAATGGGCATATTCTTCTTCGACACCTTCAAAGCCTTTGATCTGGGCATAGATGCCGTCAATATTATTCCTTACCTCATTGTTATGGCTTTGCAGCTTGCTGAGTTCGGCATAACGATCAACTATGGCAAACTTGCCTATCAGAAAAGCCAGTGCAAGAATCACTATGATTGCAGGAATGGCAATCCCTAATTTAATTGAGGACTTTTTTGCTGCAGCCAGGTTAATGGTTTTCTTAACCGGCAGCTTGCCTTTTTTTGAAATTGTAATTTCCTTTGACAGAGTTCCTGACTTCGATGCCATGGATTCTCCTTTCTGTTTATCAAGCGTATTATTAATCCTGAGTAATGCCGTAAGCAATTCCGATCATATCTTCATTGCCTTCATGATTACCGATCATTTCTTTCATATCAACAGTCTTAAGACTTATTGTATTGTTAATTGCCTCTTTAAGACGTCCGATCTTGGCACCGCCGCCGCACATAAGAACTTCGCTAAGCTGGCTGTCAGGATTACTGAACTGGAAGAAGTTGATAGCTCTCTGAAGTTCAGTACAGATTGCTTCATATGCATCAATGCATTCCTGACTGTTCTGACAGTCATTATAATTAGTAAGAAGATAAGTGTGAGCAAGATGAACATCAACATTATAAGCATCTGCTATCTTTCTTTCGAGTGATTCAAGTCCTATATCCAGGCTTCTGCTTACAATAAATTCTTCACCCTTGAACATATGAAGCCTGATGGATTCAAATCCAAGATCAAGAATGCAGATTTCTTCTTTGCTGTCAGAAAGTCCGCAGCTTCTGATAAGTCCTATATATGCATATGCAGCAGGAGCTGCCTTTTCAAGGCGAAGCCCGGCTTTTCTGAGCATCAGCCTGTATTCTTCAATAAGTTCCTTAGGTGCTGCCACAGCAAGAAGGTTCATGGTAGGACCTTCAGCATCCTCGTCAACAGGAACAGCTGCTGAATCCCTCATGGCATAGTCAAAAGAATAATCCTTAAGCTCATCAGTGATATAATCACGGAACTCGTATGGAAGGTTTACGTTAAGCTGTTCTTCAGTCATTTCAGGGGTTGTAATGTTTTTAACGTATACT